>JADFSZ010000084.1 GCA_022560555.1 PVC group bacterium | reverse complement strand
GGTTCGAACCCTCGACCTTCACGTTGGCAACGTGAAGCTCTACCACTGAGCTACTCCCGCTTTAAGGAACCGTTATTCGTAAATAGTAAATCGTAAATAGCCAAGATAAAAGAAAGGGTGTTCTAAAGACTTTAGGCCATTTACTAATACCATTTATAATGTACCGTTTTTAGATGCGAGAGAAGGGACTTGAACCCCCACGTCCGAGGACACTAGATCCTAAATCTAGCGCGTCTGCCAATTCCGCCACTCTCGCCTATACAGCGTAAATCGTTATATATAAAAGAAATAGAATTATATATGCCGACCTATAACCTGTCAATCCAATTCTATCGATATGCACTAGCGATTGACTTCCCCTTCTTTTCTGTTAAAATCCTCATTTTAATAGCCTTACAACAGCATATAGACTATCGAATATAACACTCATAAATTGAAAGTGCTGATTTGGATTTGTGCTTTTGATTTCCGAACTTTAAAATGCCTACCATAGCCAAATACGTTTTAGACATCCTTGGCAAAAAGGGGATGTCTGAATTCGAAGCAGCCTCTCGCGCGGTTGAAGAGACGCAAAAAAACGTTCTTTTAAAGATAATCCGCGATAATCAGACATGTGCGTTCGGCAATGAGCATGACTTTGAGACGATCCATTCAGTTTCCGATTTCCAGGCGCATGTCCCCCGTCAGAGCTATGATGACATTTCCAAATACATTAATCAATTAACCCTCGGGGCCAAAAACATTCTCACATGTGAAGACCCCGTACTCTTCGCAACAACAAGCGGCACGACAGGAACCCCAAAATACATTCCGATGAACAAAACTTCACGCAATGACAAAGCAGCCGTTATGCGGCTCTGGCTGTACAAAGCGTCCAAAGATCATCCCCGAATGTTCGAAGGAAAGTTTTTTACACTTGTTAGCCCGGAAATCGAAAGCTACACTAAAGGCGGCATACCGTGCGGAGCCGAGTCCGGACACGCTTATCGAAACATCCCGAATGCAATGCGGAAACTCTATGTGGCTCCCTATGAAGTTTTTCTGATTAAAGACTATGATTCAAAGTATTACACTCTATTGAGATTGTCCGTAGAACATGATGTCACTTTCCTCGGATCATGCAATCCAAGTACGATCCTCCTTTTGGCAAGAAAAATGGATATTTTTAAAAAAGATATTATCCGTGATATCCAAGATGGAACTCTCAAAAAAGATCTTATTATTGATGACGCGATAAGAAAGATCATCGCACGCGGATTAACACCTAATCCTAAGCGAGCGTCCGAGCTGCAAAATTTCTCCGAACAAAATAACAGTTTACTGCCAAAGGACGTCTGGCCCAACATGGCCTTGATCGGCTGCTGGACAGGAGGAAGCGTCAAAATATTTTTAAAAGGTCTGCGAGCCTATTTTCCCGAATCAACTCCTATTCGGGACTGGGGATATCTTGCGAGCGAGCTTCGCGGATCATTACCGTTAGAGGACAATTCCTCTTCCGGAGTGCTGACGATTCAAACAAATTTTTACGAATTTATTCGCTTGGATGATATCGAAAAAGACGACCCGACTGTTTATCGAGCACATGAACTTGAAAAAGATGAGCAATACTTCGTTTTTATGACCACCTCCGCCGGGCTTTACCGCTACGAAATGAATGATATCATACGAGTGGATGGATTTTTTTATGACGCGCCGTTAATATCATTCATTCAAAAAGGAAAAGGGGTAAGCTCTCTTACAGGAGAGAAGCTTTATGAAAACCAGGTCATTGAAAGCGTTCGCGAAACTATGCAGGATATGGATATTGATTTTACTTTTGTTTCGGCCGTAGCTGATCCAAGCGACCCTCCACGATACAGTTTTTTGATCGAATCTTTACCTGACTCTACCAGCCGGGAAGCAAAGATGAACATCATAAAGTCTATCGATGAAAGACTGAGTATTCAAAATATCGAGTACGAGAGCAAGCGAAAATCATTAAGACTCGGAGCTCCTGTCTTAAAAATCCTCGCCCAGGGCGAAATGGAAAAGTACCGCAAAAACAAAGTTGCTTCGGGTACTCCGGACGGCCAATTCAAGATGATGCAGCTAACAAGCGACTTTGATTTTCAGAAACAATTTAAAACTATTGAGGAAATCAGCTGTGACTCAGTCGAGGGAAAATAGCCCCCCTAAATTAAGCGAAGCAGATTTCCAGGATACACTGGATTGCATTGTTGAACGTGATCCGCGATTCAAGCGTGACTCTTACATTTTTGTCCTTGAGGCGCTCGAGAACACAGTCCGCAAGCGGCCTCAGCCCGGCCACGTCACCGGCAAAGAGCTTCTTTATGGCATCAAGGATTTTGCCAATGATAAATTCGGACCCATGGTCCGGACTGTGATTGATCATTGGGGTGTCAACGAAACGATTGATTTTGGTCATATTGTTTACAATCTACTTGATCACAAGATCCTTTCAAAGACCGAGAACGACAGCCTTGATGATTTTAAGGATATTTTTGAATTTGACAAAGCTTTTGGAAAGGTAAACTAAAATGTCAAATCCTAATTATCACACACTAAAACACTGCCCGCTTTTTCATTCTCTTTCAGATCGAGAGATCAACTCCATTTCAAACAAATCCTCCCTTGTCTTTTACAGTCGCGGTGAGGTTGTCCAGCATATAAATGAGGTCGGGCAATATCTCTATATCGTAAAATCCGGGCAGATTGTTGTAAAGGTCCCTAAGACAGATGATAACAAGGAAAGGATTTTAACCATTTTAAATGCTTCCGATTACTTTGGGGAGATGTCGCTTTTGACGGGAGATAAAACATCAGCCGAAACAACGGCATCACTCGACACTGAGATGCTCTTGCTCACAAAAAAGGATTTTAACGATTTCATTTCGAAATCACACGTTATTTCATTAAATCTCAGTCATATTTTGTCGCAACGGCTTAAAAAAACAAACATCCAACAAGACTTGATCTACACGCCCTCCATTATCAGCATTTTAACCGCGGATCCTAAAATCAACACTTCTCCTTTTGCTCTAAATCTCGCGCTTTCCCTTCGGGCAGAGACACACAAGAATGTTTTGTTTATTGATTTTAATAGCCAATTTCACATAAACAGCTCTTCTTGTGAGACATCAAAAAAACCTGATCTTCACGAGTTTTTCAAAACCATTAACAACCCAGAGTGTCGTGAAGAGTGCATCCAGGAGCACGTTCATAAATTTATGGACTTTCAAGATATGCTGGTATTTAGTCAGGATGAAAAAAAATTCTTACAAGAGATGGATCCAAAACATATAGCTCCCTTTCTCGGCGGACTTCACAAAAAGTATGATTTACTTTTGATCAGCAGCGGCATTCCTAAATCTGAATTTTCTTTTAAATCTATCGATCAATCTCACAAAACGATCATTTTAACGACAACTCAAAAAGACTCATTAAGACACCTTTACCGACTCCTCTATGAGCTTAGGGAGAAAACGATAGACATAAATCTTAAATCCAAATTGGCTTTGTTTTACAATGTTTTTATGCCGAGAAGCCTCTTAGGGCAAATCAGGAACGCGTCAAAAATCAATAGCACAATTCTCATTCCAACGCGAGAAAATGAGCCTCTCTTTGAAACCAAAAAAATAATTCCGATTGTTATTGATGAGCCTGCTAGCAAAACAACCCGCCAGATGAACACCCTGGCACGAGAGCTCGGGGGAGCTAAAATCGGTTTAGCTCTTGGCAGCGGCGGAGCACGAGCCATGGCGCATATTGGGATTCTCAAAGTATTTGAAAAAGAGGGCATTCCTGTGGATATGATTTCCGGAACAAGTATGGGGGCTGTGATCGGCGCTATGTACGCGACAGGTGTAACAGCTGCTGAGATTGAAAATCGACTTTTTCATGATCTAGGTAAAGGCAGGTCTTCCATTTTAGATTACTCACTTTGGCCGCGCACATCCATCACGAAAGGCGGAAAGATTAAAAAACTTTTGCAGGATTTTTTCGGACATATGACATTTGACCAACTTCCGATTCCTGTCTATGTTCTATGCACTGATCTAATCACCAGCTCCGAAATTGTTCTCGAAAAAGGCATTCTTTACCGTGCGCTTTTAGCCAGTTCTTCCATCCCCGTTCTCATGCCGCCTGTGCGCTGGAAAAATCACTATTTGATTGATGGCGCCGTATCTAACAGCGTTCCGGCAGATATTCTCAAATCAAAAGGGGCTCATATCATTATCACATCAACGGTCACACCTTATCACGAGCGTTTTTTGACCCATTCACCCTATTCAGATTCCGCTCGACAATCAAAACCTAAAGGTCTATTATCTGTCTTTGATCGTTTTTTTACCGAGCCGACCATGATTCGGATTATTACACGAACTGTAGGCGTATCGAGTTTAAACAACGCACGTTTTAAAACCAGAGATGCCGATATCCGGATTGAACCGGAAATAGAGCAGTTTTCATTTTTCGATTTTCATCGTTTTCGCGACCTTGTCAAAACCGGAGAGGAAGCGGCATACAAGGTTGTAGACGAGATCAAGAAAATTACCATAAAAAAACTTTTAGCTACACAGGAAAAATCATAATGGCGGATTTTGATCTAAAGAAAATTCTCAAAGAGCGTACCGGCGACATGTACCATCTTCACAGCAAACACATCAATAAACAATTTGTCAAAGTGGTAAAAACTATCGGCTTTGACAAGGCTTACACACGCGCCAACGGATATTACCTTTATGACAAGGATAATAAACGTTATATTGATTTTATCACGGGCTATGGTGTTTTTGCCTTAGGCCGCAACCATCCTGTGATTGTCAAAGCGATTATGGATTTTATCGGCTCTCAAGCTCCGCACCTTCTCAAGATGGACTGCGCCGTAGTGAGCGGACTGGCCGCGGAGTGTCTCATCAAAATCGCTCCGGATAATTTAGAAAACGTATTTTTTACTAATTCAGGTTCTGAATCCGTAGACACGGCCATGAAATACGCAAAATGTTTTACAAAGAGAGATAAGTTTGTATTTCTCAAACATGCCTTCCATGGCCTCACAATCGGACCTTTATCCGTTAACGGAAATATTGAATTCAAGGATGGATTCGGTAAGTTGCTGGATGGATGTCAACAGATCCCATTTAACGATCTCGAAGTATTAGAAAGAGCCTTAAAAAACAATGATGTTGCCGCATTTATTTTTGAGCCGATTCAAGGCAAGGGAGTATATCTCCCTGATCATGATTACTTCCCTCAGGCTGAAACTCTTTGTCGAAAATACGGTGCTTTAATGATTGCCGATGAGATTCAAACAGGATGCGGACGAACAGGAAAATTCTTTGCCTTTGAGCATTTCGGTATCACTCCGGATATTGTCACGTTATCAAAAGCTCTTTCAGGCGGGATGATTCCTGTCGGAGCCGTTCTATCCCGGCAGGACATTCATGACAGTGTGTTTAGTAAAATGGATCGCTGCGTAGTCCATTCCAGTACTTTTAGTCAAAACGGCCTTGCCATGGCCGCCGTCTTAGCGACACTGCATGTTATCGAATCAGAAAATATTTTGGACAATGTGATTCATCTAGAAAGAATATTTCTGGATGGTTTAAATCAGCACAGAAAAAAATATGATATTATTAAAGAGATTCGCGGGAAAGGGGTCATGATCGGGATTGAGTTTACACGCCCTCAATCTTTAGGAATGAAAACCGCCTGGGATATGATCCATAGGATGAATCAGGATTTATTCACACAGACAATTATCATGCCTCTCTTGAACAAACACCGCATTCTAACCCAAGTGGCGGGGCACCGCATGGATGTGATTAAACTTTTGCCGGCCCTCACACTCAACCCGGAGGATGCACTTTATTTTCTTCAATCATTTGAATGCGTCTTGACGGACTGCTCCAAATTCCCGGGTAGTATGTGGACATCCATTTTCCATCTTGCTAAAAATTCTCTTTTAAATCGCTAAGGGATCTTACGAGATTAGATTATGAGTGAAGGCACGAACAGGCAAACGCACCAACCGACCATCAAGTGTTTTGAGAATAACCCCCTTGCCCTTTTTTGAAATTGTTCCAATATGAGAGATAGGAATTCCTTGTTTTTTAGCCCTGTTTAAGAGCACACGCACATCCTCTGACGCTATACAAAAAAGCAATTCATAATCCTCGCCATCGTAGAGAGCACGATTAATTTTTTTTCCTGATAAGCTCTTCTTCCTCTTTAATTCTCTTGAGATGGGTATCGTCCTTTCGAACAAAACAGCCTGGCACCCGGAGGATACTAACATATGCCCTAAATCCCCTACAAGGCCGTCTGATATGTCAATCATACTATGAATATTAAAATTTTTGACGAGAAAGCGTGCTTCAGATTGTCTCGGGGTAAAGCGTTTATGCTTTCCATAAAAACTGCCTCCGAGGCTCCCCGTACACAAAACAGCATCACCCACCTTCGCGCCCTTTCTGAGCACAAGGCACTTTTTTTCGACACGCCCCAATATGGATACGCTCACAAATAATTTCTTCGGACTTCTCACCGTATCTCCGCCGACAAGATCCACATCAAATCTTTTCGCAAGTTTCATCAACCCGTCATAAATTTTTATTAAAGATCTTGCGGAAACATGCCGGGGAACACCCATGCTGATGGTGGCTGATAGACTCCAGCCCCCCATAGACGCGATATCACTCATGTTACACGCCAATGCCTTCCATCCGATTTCTTCGTATGTGATTGAATTCAAACGAAAATGAACATCTTCTACAATCGTGTCTTGGGCAAACAGAAGGTATGTATCTTTTGTGTCTTTTAGAACGGCGCAGTCATCTCCAATCCCAACTTTTACCCGGGGAGAGGTGCGAATTTTTGAAGCAATTTTTCGGATCAGGTCAAATTCATTCATGATCGATAATTTTTTTACCACAGAGAGCACAGAGTTCACAGAGAGGCTTTGTTGTTGCCGTCAGCGTTTTTGTCCGGGGACGCGGTGGCTTCGGATTCTTCGAGTTTGTCTATGGAGCGTGTGGTGGTCTTGTAGAGGATGATGGCGGCGGGGATTCCCATTGTAGCGGAGGCTAGGCCGAGGAGTAGCCATGCACCGGCTGGTTCTTCGAAACGTGAGGCGCCGAAGGTAAAAGAGAAGACGGCAAATGCCAGGGCCATGATCGTAAACATGACCATGGGGCCGAATATGAGCCAGGCGCCGATGATGACGGTGTTGCTGGCTTTGCCGTGGGCCATTTCACGGTAGATGTAGCCGCGGGCCCAGATGCTCTTTATGGGGTCGAGGCCGGCTGTGGCTCCGAGGGGTGCTTGGCAATTGGTGCAGAAATCGCATTCGGGATCGTTGGGCGCGAGGCAGGAAGGGCAGAGCTGAAGTTCTTCGGTGGACTCTTGGTTTTGCGGACTGGAATCGTCCATGTGAGGTAGCCTCGTTGAGTTCATTTTGAGTATACCACGGTTTGGGTGAGGTTATTCTGTACCGGTGGGTGCGTGAGCTGGAGACGCTCGCACAGCGGGAGTTCCCAAATGAAATTTGGGAACGAGGGAAAATTTGGGAAAGAGGGAAAGAGGAGACCTACGGTCGTGGTGGGTGCGGGGTCGGGAGCCCCTCGCACAGCGGGAACAAGTGCGTGCACAAATGAAACTTGGG
>JADFSZ010000083.1 GCA_022560555.1 PVC group bacterium | reverse complement strand
TTCTCATTTTTCGAAAAAATTCCTGCAGGAGATCCTGGCTGTCGTTCTCCATCAAACCGGACACAAGCTGAACCTTATGATTCAGACGATCATCTAACACAATATTTCTCAATGACCCGCAAGCCCCCGCCTTGGGATCCTTTGCTCCAAAAAAGACCGCGTCCAGCCTCGCTAAAACTATGGCCCCCGCGCACATCGAGCACGGCTCAAGGCTAACATAGAGCCGACACCCCGTCAAGCGCCAGCGCCCCAAAGACCCACACGCCTGCGTGATCGCAATCATCTCCGCATGGGCCGTCGGATCTTTTAAGAGTTCTACCTGATTATGAGCCCGCGCAATGAGTTTACCCTCAAACGCGATCACAGCCCCAACAGGCACCTCATCATGATCATAAGCCCTCATAGCTTCTTTTAAGGCCTCTTTCATAAAGTACTCGTTTTTTCCAAAATCATCAAGGGACATAAGGTTTACCGGAAAGAAAAACTCTAGAGGCCCAAAAGATTCAGCCCGTTAAAGATCGCTTCGATATTGGCCGCGCGCGTATCCGGATTGAGCCCGCGGCAGATAACGACTTCGCCATTATTGTCATTTTTCAATTTGATCACTGTCATCGCATCGGAGGCAGAACCTTTTCGCTCCTTCTGCACAGCCTTCTGTTCATAATGAAGCAGTTTTACCTGAAAACCAGCTTCACGAATCGCATTCAGACATGCATCAATCGGACCATCTCCTTTGGTTTCTTGACTTCTCTTTTCCTTATCGTAAGAATATTTAATACGATAAAATTCAAGATGACTTTTTTCCTTGGAGGAAGGTATCTGCTTTACAATTTCGAAAAAATCATGAAATTCAAAATTTCCATCAACATGAAAAAGTTTTTTAAAATAGACATCAAAAACCTCATCTTCTTTGAGCTCTCCGACTTCTTCGGCCCGGCTTTTCATGAACGGTTGAAGATAGACTGCTTCTTTAATCGATATCGGCCATCCGGCCTGCTGAATAATTTCACATATAGCCGTTTTTCCGGATTGACTTGTAAACGTGATCAATTCCCCGGGTTCGAGACCAATCAAAGTCGGATCAAACGAACGATACGCGCCTTTCTTCATATCTTTCGTTTTCGCTGTACCATCCTGATGTATTCCGGATCGATGCGCCAACGCGTCAGATCCTACTAGCGGAGCTTTCTCATAAATCGGAACACCGGACATCTCAGAAATAAGAAGACTTGTTTCATAAATTTCATTCATGTTGAGCGGGACATTGACGCCCGAGCAATGAAGAGCCACGGCCACTTCAAAAAGGTTCGTGTTGCCGGCTCGCTCACCGAGACCGTTTAAGCAACATTCCAGCTGAGTGGCTCCGGCAAAATAGCTTTCTACCGTCGTTGCTGTGGCCATTCCCAAGTCATTGTGCGTATGGACCGCGATCATGACACTGTCTTTCGGCAAAGCATCCGCCGCTTTTTGAACCAGTTCGATAAACTCACTAGGGCGGGTTCTCTCCACTGTATTCGGAAGATTGATCACGCTCGCGCCCGCTTCAATACAGCCGAGAAAAGTCTCAATCACAAAGTCTAAATTGTCAGCACAATCTCCAAAGTGTTCCGCGCTGAATTCGACTCTCCCTTTCTTTCCCAAAAGAGATTTCGCAAAACGGACAGCCTCAATCGCCTTTTTCTGGACTTCCTTGGACTTGAGCTTAAGAACATGCTCCATGGCAAACGGGCTCAACCCGATAAACGTATGAATCCGCGGTTTGGGCGCCTCGTGAATAGCGTCATACACCTTTTTGATATCCCTCTCAACGGTCCTGGCCAGGCCGGAAATTTCGATATCTTTGAGATTCTCATTTTTCGCGATCTTTGCCAGGTGTTGACAAGCCTCAAAATCCATATCACTCGCCCCCGAGAACCCAACTTCGACAGCCTGGACGCCCAACCTAAGGAGTTGGCGGAATATAACTTCTTTTTCAGCCGTGTTCCACGGCCGGCGCAAGGCCTGATTGCCGTCCCGGAGCGTCACATCATAAAAAAACGGTTGTCGGTCTTTCTTCTCCATAAGCCCGTTATTATAGCTAAAAGAGAGATTCCTGTAAATGGTTTACATGAAACGAAATAGGGAGCATTTCATCCCCAAGTACCGCGGGATTCAGGGTTTACTATTCGCGCATTATTGATATACTACGCGAATACTTATAAACGCAGGCCGACAAAATCCTCGCATTGATCAAAACACATGGAACAACATCTACACATCACAACCTATGATAATATCAGGCTTTTTACCCGCTTTTGGGAAGGAGATCCTGACGGAGATATCATCATTTATTCCCATGGCCTCCAAAGTCATAGCGAATGGGCCAAAGAATCAGGGGCTTTCTTTCAAAAATACGGCTTTCATTTCTACGCTTTTGATCGGCGCGGTTCGGGTCATAGCGACGGACGCCGCGGAGATATCTCGTATTTTATGCAATTTGTGATTGACCTGGTCAATGTTATCAATTTTGCGAAAGATCGTCACCCCGGAAGACGGGTATTTCTCCTCGCCCTTTGCTGGGGCGCCAAACCGGCCTTACTTCTCAGTCTTTATTATCCGAGACTTGCGGACGCTCTCGTTCTTATCTCTCCCGGCGTTGTCACAAAAAAAACCATTCCGTTGCTCGACAAAATCCTTTTTCCTTTTTACCTCATCTTTCATTCCAAAAAGCATATTAGAATCCCTTTAGAATCCGAGATGTTCACAGAGGAAGAGTCCTATCAAAAGTATATTGAGGAAGACCCTCAAAAGCTCTTAACGGCCACGGCCAAATTCTTTTGGGAATCGCTCAAAATGCAATTTGTTTATCTCAGAAAGGCCCATCGGATCAGCACTCCTATCCTCACCCTCTTGGGTGAAAAAGACGTGATTGTACATAACAAGCGCACACTAAAATTTCATCAACAACTCGGCTCTTACAAAAAATCCATAAAAATTTATCCCGATCAGCAACATAGTCTTGAATTTGGAAAAAACAGGTTTTCCATTTTAAAAGATATCCAAACGTGGATTCATAATGTATCCCGTGACCTTCCTATTGATTGCACATGTGTACCTACAACGCATGTGGAATCTGTCGATATTTTTGAAACACATATTCCGTTTAAAAAACGATTCTCACATGCTTTGGCATCCCGGGAAGAATCCAACAGCCTCATCGTGAGAATTACTCTGTCAGGGGAAATTATTGGTTACGGAGAAGGGCTTCCCCGTCCCTACGTCACGGGCGAAACCATAGAAAGCGCGGTCGCTCAACTCAAAAATATTTATATACCCAGGGTTCTCGGAAAAAGCTTTAAGAATTACACCGATGTCATTGCATATTGTAAAAGCATTTCAGACATAAATCCGTCGGATGAACGAACTGATACGACACGCGGAGCCGCGTGGGCGGCTCTCGAACTCGCTCTACTTGATGCATACGGGATCTTCTTTAACCGTTCGATATCTGACGTCTTTGGAAAACCCAAAATATCCGAGCTGTATTATTCCGGAGTTATTTCCGCAGGGAACACAATTGAAGTAATCTTAACGGCATTGAAAATCCGTTTGTTTGGGTTTCGTCAGGTCAAGGTCAAAGTTGGATATGAAAATGATGCGAATAATCTTTCCATAATCCGCCACATTCTCGGGCCGGGCGTCAATATCCGTGTTGACGCAAATTGCGCGTGGAATAGAAACGAGGCTTACAATTGGATCAAAAGCACATCAAAAATAAATATCAGCGCACTTGAACAGCCGCTTTCCAAAACGGACCTCGAAGGTTTCTCATATATCGCCAGACACAGTCATCTCCCCATTATGGTCGATGAATCACTGACAACTCTTTCTGAAGCGCGCAAATTATTACAGTTAAAATGCTGCCATATGTTCAATATTCGCATCTCAAAATGCGGCGGCCTTCTCCATGCCCTTCAGATCAAAAAGTTTGCTGACTCAAAGGGGATCCGATGTCAAATCGGATGTCAAGTAGGTGAAACGGGCATTCTTTCTGCCGCAGGGCGTATCTTCGCGACATCGTTCGATAATATCGATTTTGTTGAGGGTTCTTACGAGCGTCTTCTTCTCGTAGAAGATATTGTTCACCCGCGAATCAAATTCGGATATTTTGGTCGCGCCTACATGATTTCCGGACGGGGACTTGGCCTCTATGTTAAAGAAGACATCCTTCTGAAATACGTTACCCAGCGGCACACGATCAAAACGGAAGATTATGAAGCGCATCCTGCCGAATTGGCACGATAAACATTTCTTTTTTGTCCTCACACTCATTGCTGCGTTCTTGCCGCGATTTTTCTTTCTTACTGAGACGATTAATACGATCGAGTTCAACACTCTTCTTAAAGGAAACGACCAAATCAAATTTCACCGGAACGCCGTAACGATCGTCAAAACAAACGACTGGAAAATGGCGACTCACGCCTACAACCAAGCCCCTCTTTACACTTATTTCCTCGCGGCTGTCTATAAAATCATTTCACCCGACATTCGTGCCGCGCGGCTTATACAAACACTTCTAGGCATCATGACGAGTATCTTCATATATTTAATAGGGCTAAGGTTTTTCCGGGCCTCCGTTAGTTTTCTTTCGGCTTTTCTCTACGGAATGTACAATTACGCTATCTATTTCGAAAGTGTTCTGCTTCGCGCAACACTCATTGGCTTTTGGAACATTCTCATATTTTATCTCTTAATCCGGTATTTTGAAACCAGAAGCGTTCCTTTTTTGATCCTTAGCGGAATCGTTCTCGGGCTCAACATTATGACACGTCCTAACGCGCTGATTCTCGTCCCTTTTCTTATTTGGAGTTTGATTTATTTTTTAAATGTTCAAAATGAAAAGAGCGCAAAGTTCTTCTTCCCCCTTTTCGCCCTTTCGGCTTCAATTCTGCTTCCCATTCTTCCCTTTATAGCAAGAAATATCAGTCTCGGCTTTTCTCCCCTCGCCTTCAGCGCTCAGGGCGCCACTGTTTTTATCTCCGGCAATACACCGGACGCACTCGGATGGGGATGGGAGATTTCCCGGCAAGCCCATGCGCTTCTTCAACAATTCGGGGACAATCCAATCGCACTAGGCAAACATTTGCTTATCCTCATCTACCAGCATCCGCTTGATTGGATCGCTCTACAAGCTCAAAAACTCTATCGCTTTTTTAATGAATACGAAATTCCAAATAATGTTAATTTTTATTTGATGGCAACTTTTTCAAATGCTTTAAAAATGGTTCTTGTAGATTTTCGGGTAATTGCGATACTGGCCATTCCGGGACTTTTTCTTTCATTTAAGAGAACACCTCATCATCGCTTGTTTGTATGTTTTTTCCTTGGACTCTTTTTTTCTATTTTTATCTTTTACATTTTGGGCCGATTCCGGCTTCCGGTGGTGGGTTTATTGTGCCTTTCAGCCGGTTTTACGCTAGAGAGAATCCTCACGTATAGCTTAAATCGTAAATGGCTCAAACTTGGCACCCTGGGCGCTATTTTAATCTTGCTCAGTTTCTTCACACGTATGCCGGAAGAACCCGTGATTCGGTCCAATCATTTTTTTAACATGGGGCTTATTTATCTTAAAACCACATATTTTCCTCAGGCGGAAATATTCTTTCGAAAAGCCCTGGAAAAAAAACCAAAATACGACCGGGCGGCCATTCAGCTGGCCGATATATACACAAGAACGGGGCATTTAGATGAGGCGGAAAAGATTATTCTTGAGCAAATTCTCCAAAGTCCCGGAAATCACAAATTAGCTGTTGCGCTTGGAGATATTTTTATTAAGCGCGGAAAAATCGATCTTGCTTACGAAGTATTTCAAGGCTTTGAGGCCCTTGACCCAAAGTCCCCGTACCCGTATTACTATTACGGTGTCATAGAAAAGCGAGCGGGGAATCACAAAAAAGCATTGCAATGGTTCAAAAAATCCTATCAGATCAATCCAAATTTACCGGGTTTAGCAACCCAGATCGAAAAGATTTCATCTGATCAAAAATAATACGGTACTTCTTAGGGATTGAATATGAATGTTTCTCCGGTACCAAAATTGCTGTCGCGAAATCCCCTTGCCAGGCTTTTTATATTGATTGTGTAAGGATCCGGACTTATCTCCGTAAGAGTATTCGAGTCATTTCTTTCAAAGCTAGAAAATGTTGTGGGAAAGATATCAGTAGATCCACTCGGCCTGATAAACTCTACGATATAGTCTTCGGGAACAATCGTAAACTCCGGATTTGGCGGATCTATCAATGTAACTTCAAGCGAAGGGATAGGCACAGAAAAGTTTTCAATCAAAGAAATATCGGGAGGCAAAAGCATGTTAACATTAAACACATTTTCTTCAACCAAGGCAATGGGACTCGCATTATTCGCATCATCACTCCATCGTCCCGGCAAAAAGCCTGATCTCTCAGTTCGAATTTTAATATACCCAATCCCTTTCTCCCCTTCATCGATAAGTTTCGTGCCCGTAAAAATGTTTTCCGCATCAATATCAATGACAATGGGGATTCCTCCGCTCTGATGATCATCCAAAGTGACAAAATAGCTGTTCACATCTCCACTGAATGAGGAATCTGTACTCACGAGGGCCACGAGAAGATCGGGCGTATCTCCTGGCTCGAGAGTAATATTTTCAATAAGAATAATCCCGTCACCATACTCTTCTAAATCCATATCAATGAACCCAATAGGATTCACAACATCAAAGCCCGCAATCTCAGGCAACGTGCTCGAAAGAGTATCTACAAAAAACTCAAGGTTCTCGCTTACTTCACTATCACGGTACCCCCTCGTACGACTCTTCATGCTCACCATATAGGGCATCACACTATCGGCCTCGCTGATTAACCCTAATAGAGAAATAATATCCGGATCAGCCGCCGTGTTATTCACAGCAAATACTTCCACTTCCCCTGAAGGCTTTCTTAATTCAATCGCATATTCAAGAGCCTCTGCATTGTGAAGACCTGTGACATTGATAATATTGACTGAAACGTCAGGCTGATTTCCAACTTGTGTTAAAAAGAAATCATCCGGTGGATGAGATGCCGGCAACATCACAATATTATTTGCAAAAACGGAAGATTTCGTGCTTTCATCTCCACTGACACTTCCTATTCGCACTGTCCTTATTTTTATAAATATTTCGGCCGCCTCTCCGGGCTCCAATAAATCTTCACCCGTAAATTCATTCATGGCACTCGTGTCAATCACTATAAGATTCGTGATATTATCTTGCTCATTTCTAAAAGGAGCAAAATAACCAACCGTATCCTCAGAAAAGTCTGATGTTGTGCTGGTTTGGACAAAAAAGCCGTCCGGCTCAATGCTCCCGCCCGATAAGACAATATTTTCAAGAAGGATAATACCGTCACGGCCTAAATCTGTCCCATCCCCGGTCGGATTAAAAACATCATAACTGCTAATAGCAGGTAAAACAGACCCATCAACACTGCTTACAATAAATTCTCTTACGGCACCATACTCACTGTCACGGTAAGCTCTTGCCTTACTCTTCGCTTGTATTTGATAAGGAACAAAAGGATCCGCCTCTGTTATCAATTCATTAATGTCCAGAGCATTTGAAGGACCATCCTCAATCAATCCCGGTGTTATGGTTTCTTCTTCTCCGCTTGGTTTTGTTAAGAGAAGAACATACTCTTGAGGAACAGTGTTGTGAAG
>JADFSZ010000082.1 GCA_022560555.1 PVC group bacterium | reverse complement strand
CTTAGGATTGATACCAAGATAATGACTGATGCCCAAAAGGGCTAAATGGAAGTATTTTTTGTCCCCTGCTTTTTGCAGCGGTTCGATTTTACGGACGATTCCTTTCTCATCGGCTATATACGAAATGTCCCCAATGCCCCTTACGGCGTCCATCAGCGGAGGAATGATGGGTCGATAGCCTGTGGGATATCCGTCAGAATCTTTTAGAGTTTCCGTTGCAAGATAAACGAAATTAGTGCGCCGAACGGCATCGGCAAAAAGGTCGTCTATGTAAACATCCTCGCTTGTGAGCTCATCTTCAATAGTAAAATCCACCGATTCGTAAAAAAGCATATCGAACACAACAGTTTTCGCGCCGTAGTATTGAAGGGCATCCAGAAGTTGGGCGTGGTGGAATCGGTATTGGGACAGATCCCGGCCTAAAATTTCAAGTTCAGTTTCGCCGATTTCAATGATAGTAATGTTTGGATTTTCTTTAATCGCGCCTCGAAGATTGAAGAAAAAGTCTGTAATATCAGACTCAAAGTCTCTGAAAAATGTGCTTGTCTGAAGGGTCCATGTGAAGGCAAGGATACATACGAAAGAAAGGAATTTACCTGAAAAGAGTTTCTGTAATTTTGTATTTTCAGACATGGATGATGGGTTCTATGCGCTTGCGCCTATTTCTTTCTAAGGTTTGTATCGACCTATGTTAACACATTTCTTGTAGGGGATTAAAGGGGGTTCATGAATGAGGTATAATTATACAATACAAAATATACTTAAGCCTCTTATAAAAATAAGCTTATAGAAATAGCAAAAAAAAGGGCTTGAAAATTTGACTTTGCTAAGCTCTATATGCTACTAATACTATAACTTAAACCGCTGTGAATACAGCCTTTGTGATGGATCTATAAGACCTTCTCAACTTGTCGAAGTTAAGAGGGCATTGTTCTTTTATAAATTATTGGAATGTTGCCAATATCAAAAAAGGTAAACTCATTCGAAAGAATAGGGCACAAAGTTACGGGCCTAAGAAGGGCATTTGTCCTTTATGGCGGCTGAACCGCTGATAGATTTGTTTCATGCGAGATCCCCTATGTCTTTTGAAGAGATTTAGGGTTTTTTATTTTGGCTATTTTAGGGTCAATACCCAGAAGATAATACATAGGTGTGAATGATGACACGAAATTTGATTCGTGTCATGATCCTCAGCCTTGTAAGCATGGGATGTGTTTTTCACGGATCCTATACTTATGCGGCGGAACATGACACGGAAAAAAAATTAGATCGGATTATAGCTGATTGTGCGTACCAGGATTTTCTCCGGGCTTCAGACGGGATGAATCTTGTCTTGCATTATCAGGACCAAGATTTGGATGCGTTTGGCCTTCTGGGCGAAGCCAAGCAAATGTACGAAAAACTTGTTGTGGAATTTGGCTTCAACCGTCCCAGCTATCCTGATCCGGACCGAACCATAGACATTTTTGTTACAAACAAAAAATATTTATCCCGTTGGATTCGTCAAGGTGTTCTATCCATGTCAAGCGAACGCAGCCATGCGCCGTGCTTTAATGCCATTGAAGAGGCGGATGGATATCAAATGGCGATATTTCTCCCTGAAAATATAAAGAAAACTTTAGCCAATGATCCTGTCTCTCTAAGGGGAACGCTCATTCATGAGCTCGCGCACGCTGTGTTGTTCCAATACAATAAAAACGTTCAAGGTTGGTTGGAACATGACTATCAAGCCGGAGCCGTGGCTCAGAGTTTCGGTAAGGACTGGTACGCGGAGGGTCTCGCGCGATTTTTTGAAATCCGTGTCGGATCGGACGCGTATTTTTATAAAACGGAACAAATATCCGTTTTGGGTGGGATTAAAACAACAAAACGCGATGGTGTGAATTATCTAATGGATCATCCCGGACGGCCGTTTTGGCAGGCGGGTTATGACTACGCCCTGTTTTGGGAATATTTGTATGAGCAATACGGTATGGAAAAAATCGAGGAACTCTCGTGGCGGTTTTCAAGAATCCGTCCAAGAGATGTTGTCGCAAATGCTCCGGAAATACTAAGCGATGTTTTTGAAAAAGATTTTTCTATTCTTATTCACGACTTTGCGAAATCATGTGCTTCCAAAAATTTTGACCCGGATGTTGCCGATGGCCTGAATGATCTTGCATGGGATATTATGACGTCCAAAAGCCTGGTGTCAAGTCTGATACCTTGGGAACAAAGTTTTATTTGCGTGAAAGATAAACGTCTTCTTAAAAGCAAAAGTTTTAATATCGATGTGGCCGAAGGCCTTATGATGAGCACAAAGATACTTTATGATGATGGCACAATGGAAAATCATTTTGTTCAATTAGATCGCGATCAACCGGCATGGCGGTTTCAGTTAAGAGGCGATCTGATTGACCGTGTACGGGAAATCCGGTTTGTTATGACCAATTTAGATGAGGGGAATACCGTTCGGGTTAGTACACACCCGAGAATTGATGAATAGGGGTTGAGAGCATGTCGCTGTGAGTGGGAAGTTGTTAGGTGTCAAAGGTAACTTTCAAGGAGGAGGCCTGACAAGTAAATGGCTTCCCACTCATAGCTTTTTTTGCCTGTAATCAGTATTGAAAACGCAAACCTGCCGCCGCGTACAAAGCATCATAAGAATACCTGTAGAATGTTTCGAATTCCTGATTAGAGCTGACAAAAGAATATCTGGCTAAAAGGATGGCGGATATACTGTCCGTAATCGGATAAGACGTATGAAGCTGGATTGTGTGGGACTGATCTTCCTGCTTTTCCGTCGTGTAAATCCCCCCACCGGTCTGAACATTACGACTCTCGTAGTTCCTGAACAAATATTCATAGCCTACAATCACTATTGCTGTGCGTTCATTCTCAAGCCGGATGGGAATAATGATGCTGGGATTTACCGTAAAGGCCCAGTAGCTAAAGTAATTTGAGGTAAAAACATCATCGCCAATACCCAAAGTGCCAAGGGAGTCATTGAAATTCTGGTTGCTCTTGTTGTATTGAAAAGTCGACAGTAGATTATAACCGAATGTCCAATTTTCGGGAAAGTGCGTGACATCGATTGAAGCAAAATGATACCAGTCTTGCCTTGTGTCACTGCCGAGGACAGCACTTGATGTGATCACTTTTTTATCGTCAAAGTCCTTGTAAACAGGCGCGTAAACGGCTTTGACGGCGAAGCCCTTTTTGCGATAGTTATACCGGAGTACGGAGCGGTATCCCACATAATCTTTTACATTTGTCTCCGGGGCCGTCAGGGTTGAAAGAGAGATCAAACTTTGAAAATTCGGATATGTTCTGTGATAGATTTCTCCTCCGATGGTGACGGAGTTTTTAGACGTGTTAGTATTTTCGAAAAAGTATTCAACGCTGGCCCCGCCCCCGGCGTCCCAGTAGTCATAAAGCCCGTCTCCCCAATCAAAATTGTTTTCTTTAACCAAATGTACACGGGACAAAGCTTTGTAGCGGTAGATCCAGTTCCGATTTGCGACATGTTTGTATTCAAGACTCGTGTTGTGATTGGAGATGATATCCGTCAGGCGCCCTCCCTCTTCTTCCGTCACAATTTGACGAACTTCGGAGAAACTTCCGCTGTAATAGGGGATGATATACTTTTTGTCATCGATCTTGATAACAGGGGAAAATAAACCGTTAATATCAAAGCCGTAGGAGCTTCCCGCATCGTTCACATGAGAAAATGTTCCCATCGCCGAAAAATCCACAAGAGGGATAATCCGGATTCCCTTATCATCAACTTGGGGGAGGTCTGTCCGTGGGAGCGGGGTAAGTTCTTGAAGACCGGTCAAAGGTCTCCTGTCCCCAAGTTCTTGTCGTTCATCGAGAGGGTCGTAGATATACTCCTCAGCAGCATGACCGGAAGAAACCATAAGAGACGCACATAAAATGATAAAAAATGTAATCCGCTTACTCTGGTTTAGCTTGGCCATGTCCACCACTTTGATCTTTGTGGGTAAAGAAGGGTGAGATGCTCGTGAACTTGATCTTGAAATATACCAAATCTAAGCGGCATGTCAAATGAAATTCAGGTATCCTGGAGCCTGAAATGAGAAGAGGGACAGGATCCAAATTAGCACAATATTAATTTTACAAGCTACTTACGATTGTACAAAGCGTCCCATAAATTTCAAAAAACTTGGCTTGGTTCCCATAGAATCATTTTGACAAGTCCATGGCTTTCAACGTATAATAAATACATTCTCTCTTCCGGATAATCTACAAAGCGATAGGTTGGATTTTAAAAATTACGTAAATGAAAACCTTGCGAAACTTATTTCTGTGCTGGACTGTTACGGCTATTTTTATCCCTTTAGCCGTGTCTTCCTTGTGGGCTGAGTCGTCCTTTGAAGCCAAGCTTGGTGAAGTGAGGGGAGATGCCCAAATCCTGCGATCCGGAGAATCCGCCTGGGTTCCTGCCGATTCTGGGCTCAGGATCAACGAAGGCGATCAAATTAAAACCGGTGCGAAAGGGTTTGCGGAGATTATCTTTGCCAATGACAGCCGCATTTATGTGAAAGCCCAATCCTCTCTAGTTCTCGATCAAAGTCTTCTCAGCGAAGATCAAACATTCAAAATCAAAGTGACTCTAAATTATGGGGACCTTATGGCCCGCGTTAAGAAGTTGAAGCGCGACAAGGACTCCTTTCAGATTCAGACTCCTACCGCTGTTGCGGGTGTGCGCGGGACCGTGTTCTATTTGAAAGTCAGCAGACCTAATCCCAATGAGACAGAAGGAGAGGGAGTTGAGGTTTCCTCTTTGGATCAAGGGGCCATTCAGTCTATCATCAAAAACTCCGTCATTGGCCTGTCTAATCTCTTTGGAATACGTGAAGCTTATGCGTTAACGAGCGCGGAAATTATTACACAAATTTTTGTCGATCAAGGTGAAGTGACGTTTGAATCCCTCATAACAGGTATCTTTGAGCTGATTAAGAGCGGACAAATCAGTCAAACGGGGGCAGACGGATCTATAACGACTCCCGAAGATATCTCGGAAGAGCAGATGCAAAAGTGGCGAGGAGGGTATGAAGCCGCCGTACAAAGCCAAAACCAATCCCAAGAGGTAGAGAATTTTGTCACTCAGGTTCTTGAGGATTTGGGTGTTGATGATCAAACGAATGATGATCGGAATGACAACAACACTGACTCTGATGGGGACGGTTTTCTGGATACTGAAGACGCGTTTCCGTTCGATAAATGTTTCTGGCTGCCCAGCCATACGGATGAGCGTAATGCATTGAGACAGGAGCTCCTAGGCATTTTAGAGGTGGATGCTTTGGCCCATCTCGATGGTGTTCTCGAACAGCGTCAGGATTTTGAAACCGGTAAAACTCTGCTTGACCGGTTTGGAAACTGGGTGAGAAGCAAAGAATATGTCTTTCAAAACGGGAATCAAGTTCAGGTGGTTGCTCTGACACAGCGCCGTGACGAAGCGGGGCCCGATGCCGGAATTGGATCCATCATCCTGGAGACAAATTTCAATCAATCCTTAAACGGTGTTGATCTGAAATCGCTCCCCTGGAGCAATATTCTGGCCGCTTCGGACGTTCACGCGATCCAATACGTGAATCAACCGGATATTTACCCTGTGGACACAAAACTTATCATGCAAAGCCCTATGAATGATACAGCATCGTTTGGCCGCGAATATAGTGCTCTTACTCCCAATGAAGCGTTCTGGTATCAGGATGTAACAGGGCGAAGTGTGAATGTGAACGGAACGGATTTTGATATAGACAACCCCCTTGCTGTGGATACAGCGTTTACAAAAGATCAGTCCTATGTTCTATCCTTTGGGGTTATTGACAACAGAGGGGATGTTCCTCAAGCTCAATTCTACGTCGCGAAACTATATTTAATCAACGATCTTGGTGAGGTTCAGAGTCCGGAGGGGATTTTTCCGGAGTTTGGATCATCGGCGGATGTTTTTGATGCGCTTGGACTTTATCTTGGCTCTGGAACAGAGCTCAATCTGGAACTGGACCTCATAAGCAGTAATATTCCTGATGGTCGTCATATTGACAATATTATTACCCCCGAGCTTTTTGTGCCTTACCTCCGTTCGCCCATTGCTCAAGACTAATTTATTTAATGCGGATCACAGGATAGATTTGCTCCCCGATGATGAGCTGATAAAGAGTGAAATCCGCATAGGCCGTATTTGAATCCAGTAGGCTTTCAAACGACAGGTCTTTTCTGAGAATCACGACTTGAGGATCTATAGAGAATCCTTGAGCATAACTGGTAAATTCAAATTCCATTTTATTCTTGAGTTTGATGCGATCGCCTATGAGGGACCCCTTAAAAATTCCTTTATACGATGTGGCATCACTGATTTCGTAGCCGATGAATGGGGCCAATTCTACTGCGCTGGCGGCTTCAAGGGCTTTTGGGGCTAATGTCCCTAAGGTTAGGGATATGAGCCCAAGGAGGATGCCTCCAAGGACCCTTGGATAATAGCTAAATGTCTCTTGCCACATATATCCAAGTATACTATAATACTTCCTCCCTGGGAATCTGATATAACGATATAACGACTCGGAGGTGATCCGAAGGAGTTACACATTGACTGAAGAGACAACACAAGAGCCAGAAACAGCACAAGAAGCTGAGAAACCGTTACTTGAATTAAAAAGCCAGTGTGCGGAATGCGATCTTGAGAGTGACTGCAAAGTTAAATCTCATTCCAAAAATTTTGTCATAGTCCGATGTATAGACAAGATGGATTATTTGAGTGGAAAAAGAAACAGAGAAGAGATTCTCGAAGCGCAGGTATAATCTATGAAAATACGAAAAAAAGAGTCACGTTTTTCCGAAAAAGCGGAATTTTGTTCCGCTAATGTCCAATTCTTCAAGGTCTTGAAGAAATGCCAGGAAAAGCGAAATGAAAAGATCCAGACAAAACCATTGTCATGAATTGATGAGTTTGGATCTTTTTCAAAAAGAAATCATGGCAGGATCATCATGATCCTGCCATTTTTTTGTTGGCCGAGGATGTGTGATGAAATTGTTATTTCTACCGATTTTTCTGATGTCGGCTGTGGTGCATGAATACGCTCATGGCTGGACAGCGCTAAAGTTTGGTGACCGTACGGCAAAAGACTTAGGAAGACTTTCGTTTAATCCTTTAAGGCACATTGATCCGCTGACGACTGTGCTTCTTCCTATGTTTTGTTTGATGGCGGGATGGCCCGCGTTTGCCATTGCAAAGCCGGTTCCCATCAATCCTTACAATTTACGCAATCCAAAAAAAGATATGATCTGGATTGCTGCCGCTGGCCCTGTTTCAAATCTTATTATCGCATTTATTGCCTCCGTTGTGATTCAGTTCGGCCTCACAACCATGGCCCCGGGGACCATTTATGTTTTGGGACTTATTGTCCTTGTAAATATTATCTTAGCTGTCTTCAATCTGATTCCTATTCCTCCTTTAGATGGATCCAGGATCGTGATGGGGGTTTTGCCGAGAAAGCAGGCCATGTTTTACAGCCGCTTCGAGCGGTACGGTATTTTTATCATTATTCTTTTGGCTTGGACAACAAACGTGATTGGGATGATTGTTCTTCCGACCTTAGCTTTTGTGTGGCGAAGTTTCGGTCTCAATGATCAATTGCTGATATATATTTTGACACACGGGTAATCCTAAGAAATTGACAAATTTAAGATTTATACTTAAAATCCATTTTTTC
>JADFSZ010000081.1 GCA_022560555.1 PVC group bacterium | reverse complement strand
AATGGGATATCGTGATGTTCCCGAAAGGACCCACTGGGATCAGACGCTTCGGCACAGGCGGGTCCGGTTACGCGATCATAAAGCAGCGTCGTGTGCAGGATTACGCGGACGCGTGGGAAGTCTTAAAATTACTTGCAGGCCCGCTGGAACAGAAAATGCTGGGTGAAGCCGGTTTGGCTCAACCTGCCATCCGAGCCATTGCAGAAGGCGAAGCTTGGGCCAAAAGCCCTATGCCGCCGGCAAACAAAAAGATGCTGAATGAAGCTGTCAAATATGCTGTTTATGGTCCGTTCGCGGGCAATTGGAAGGAAATCGAACAACGTTATATTCAACCCGAACTAGAACTGGCTTTTCGGGGAGAGCAAACCATCGAAGAAGCCGTAAGAAAAATCGTCATCAAGGCCAATAAGCTGCTAGCCATTGAACGGTAAATGGATAAAAATCGTAAATGCTAAAAGACACAAGGGCACAAAGAGACATGACAAAAGAGGCGAGCCAAAAGCTTTTGAATCACCTGTGACTTGTGACTCTGTGACCTTGGAACGAATGCCGCTTTGGATTGAAAGGGAGATCTTAAATGAACAGAGAAATTGTTATCGCAAAAATTAAACGCCAGCAGGCTGAAATTAAAGAAATGCTGGAAACTCTTAGGGAAAATGAATCTGAATTTCCGCGGATCATAGTTGTTCTTCGAAAGCTCCATGATAACGCCGGGGATCTCGTGCAAACTTTAGAAGACGACAGCGTGATCGTCGGTCCGGGGCTGGATGTGTCTCCGGAAATTGATGCCATTAAGAAGGGCGTCCATAAAGTTAAGTCCGGGGTTAAAAAAATTAGAAAAATTGCTGAAGACATTGCTGAAGACATTGAAGAAGACATTGGTGATGTCGAAGACGAGGAACAAACCGACGAGAAAAAAAACGATTGATTTGTATATGTATCCGAAAAAGAAGGGGAGGAGGGCTTGTAACAATGACAAATACAGACAAAGGCATAAAACGCAAAGAAAGAAAATAGAGGAATTTTGTAGAAACATTCATAACGAAAGGAGATAATTAATGAAAAAAATAATGACAATATTTGTGTTCGCAGCAGTGATGAGTGCGTCGCATCTTCTCTATGCGGATGAATTGGTTCTGGCGGATTTTGAAGGTTGGCCGAACAATCTCGGCGGAGAAATGGGTGTGTACGGAAGTCTGGAGCCGGACTGGGAAAATACAAGTATTCCCTACAGCTGGATCTATGACAGCGAAGTCAAAGATCAAGAAGGGTTTGATCGGGCCTATGTTCATAGCGGCGGCGCTTCCTTTCGTCTTGTTAATGGAACCGGCGCGAAACCTTCAAGCAATTGGGGGAGTTTTGCTATGGACCTAGGTGTGACAACTGATTTAACCGTAGAGCCGAAAATAGTCGAGAGCAGAGATGTTTCAAGCTATGGCTATTTCACGTTTTGGATCAAAGGACAAAACGGAGGAGAGTCGGCGGAGATTTTGTTTCGCGATGCTCATGCCGTGAGTTATATGCCCCAGATGAAAGTGTCCGTATCTAACATCACGGCAGAATGGCAGCAATTTGCCATCCCCTTGGATCAAGTCAACAAAAAAATTGATCTTAGCCAACTAGACAATGTCGGGATGGCTTTTGGGCCGGATGTGGGCAATGCAACCGGCGCGATAATCTATGTTGATGATTTTACGTTTATGGACAGCGCGGACGGCGCAACCGTTGTTGATGTATCTTCTACCACGACACTTTAAGGTTTGATGCATTTCAATTGTTTAGGCTGGTTCCGTGAAAAATCTGTCACGGAACCGGGTACACCGCGTATAAAAGATGTATGTCATGCTTATGAAAAATCTGAAAGCGGTCTTTCTCATATTTTTATTGTTCGGGGTCTGTCCTGCTTGGGCGTCGAATACTCTCGTTGTCGCTGATTTCGAAGTTTGGGAAAACAACGTTCAAGGGGAAAATGGATCCTATGGATCCTTAGAACCCGATTGGAACGCGACAGAAAATCCCTACTCATGGTTCTACGATAAATCCATTAAGGATACTAAGAATTTTAAGTCCAAAAATATTCACAAGGGAAAAGCCTCTTATCGTTTGGTTCACGCGATGGGGCTTGGGAAAAATATGGAGTGGGGGAGTTTTTCGATACAGCTTGGCCCTGCCTTGGATGAAGCGAGAGAACCGGTACAAGTCAAACCATTGGATGTGTCAGAGTTTAAATATCTCACATTTTGGCTCAAAGGAGAAAAAGGAGGAGAAACGATCACTGTTTCATTCCGTGATATGTATGCAGAAAGTTATCTTCCGCAATATAAATCAAAAGCGTCCAAAGCAACAAAATCTTGGAAAAAAATAAAAATTCCCCTTGGTCCTGTCAGCAAAAAAGTGGATTTAGACAAACTTGTATCTGTGTCTATCACTTTTGATAAAAGTTTGAAAAACAAGCCCGGGGCTATTCTATATATTGATGATTTTGTATTTTCGACGGCACCGTAAAGACCGTAAATCGTAAATGGTAAATCGTAATTTGGGAAAATCAAGGTAAAAAAACTAGAGGCTAGAAGATAAAAGACAGAAGACAGAAGCAAGAAAATATGCCGAATGAAGCTCGCTTCTCAGGAAGTTCTTCGGCATCCCGAAGATTAACATCCCGGGCTACCTCATTCGCTAGAAACCAGAGTCTAGAGACTAAAAGATCAGATCAGGGTCCTTTTTTTAAATGATGAAAAATGTTAAACGTATATTCTCTACTCTCATAACGAAAACCGTATTTAAAATATTCATTTCCGTGTGTCTTTTCATCGCCCTTATTTACCTTGGGCTTTTTTGGAATTTCCATAGGGCGCGCCGACCCCTTGTCAGTGCAGATCTGAATTATCTTTGGTTCGCGGGACAACAGGACAAAAATGTTTTGCATCCAAAAGATATTTTCAATTTTGGTAAAAATGGGCAAATTATCAAAGAGATCGGTTTGAAGGAGTTCCTTTCCTGGAGCTTGAAAGGGACAGGACTTGTTCCATCCTACGAAGGATGGGATAGCTGTTTTGTGTATGACCAAGCCCTGTCCGCATTTGTCTTTACTTATTTTGATGACTTTCCCCGCGCGAAGCGTATCTTCGATTTTTTTCACAAACAATCGCTTAAACAAAGAAAGACCATTGGTTATTTTCGGGCTTTTACGGACGCCTATGAGCGGACCGGGAAGGAACATGAAACATGGGCCGCCGGGCCCAATGGATGGCTGCTGATGGCCCTGAACTACTACACGTATAAGACAGGCGATCGGACGTATTTTGATCTTTCGAAAAAACTTGCCGATTGGCTTTTACACCTCCAAAGCATCAATGGGGGAATCATCGGCGGTTATTACGGGAACGGCTTGCCTATGACTTGGATTTCGTCCGAGCATAATTTTGACTGTTTTGCCGCCTTGCGTGACTTCGGAAGATTATGGGATCAGGACCTTTATCTAAAACGCGCCAAGGATATCCAATTCTGGCTTGAGCATGACGCGTGGAACGCCCGGCAAACACGCTTTAATATGGGGCGCAATAACAAATTTTACGCGACAGACCAATCATCCTGGGCGGTTCTAAGTCTTGGAGAAAAATATAAAAACACTTTTGATTTTGCCTACAAGTACTCTCAATGTCAGCATCGCTATGAAGTTAATGATGTCCTCATCGATGGATTTGATTTTGGCTCGGCCTATGACACGAGTCCTTATCCGGATAAAGATGCTGTCTGGCTGGAAGGTACGGGGCATATGGTTGTTGCCCTGTTTGTTGCGGGGGAAACAAAAAAAGCCGAGTATTTTCTGGGCGAACTAAAAAAAGCCGAAACAAAAAGCGAAAAACATAAGGGAGCCAAAGGACTGCCTTATGCCACGAACGAAGGGACACCGGTGTTCGGCAGCTGGCTGATGCAGGATCGTCCTTTGTCCGTCGCGGGAACTTCGTGGTTTATTTTCGCGAAAAATCAATTTAACCCGTTTTGCATGGATCAGAAATTGTCTCCCGCGAATAATCTGCTTGCCTCCTTAAATTATGAACCCGATTTTCATTTCGTCCCGATTGTGGATGATTTTGAAACGACACATATTAAGTTTGAGACCGCTTACTGGGATGAATATAAAATTTCTCAGAAGGCCGAGATTGAGAAAAAATGGATCAATCAAGAAGACGGAAATGATTATATGCAAATCATCTTCACACCCGAGACGGATACACGTATCGCGATGGGAAAAATTGAAAGAAAATTCATGATTGAGCAGGATTGGAGTCCATTTGAAAATTTTACTGTCCGGTTTTTAGGAGACGGATCATCAAATGTTCTAAAAATTAAAGTAAAGGACAAGGAAGGGGAAATGTATGAAATTCCGATATTTGCCAGAGATGTAAAATGGAATTCATACACATTCCGTTTGCCGGATGATTTCTCCAGAGATCGTAACGATGGAGTTACTTACGGAAACAATGTGTTTGATACGGACGCTATTATCGGCATAGCGTTTGAGGTGACTTCGAAGACCTCAACAAAAAGTATTTTAGGTCTGGACGATATCGTTTTGAAGGGCAAAAAGCAACAGGCCTCCGGGAATGCAACTCTCGAACAAATTAATCAAAAGGAGCTTTCGCCATGAAAAACATCGTATATAAGGACAAAATTCTGACAGACAGAGAACGCAAAAACCTTGCGATTCTGGAGACCATCAGAAAAGAGGGCCCTATCACAAAAACGGAGATTTCAAAAAATGTGGGACTGAACATTGTAACGATTACGAATTACGTGAATCATTATATTGAGCAAAAAATGGTTTTCGAAAAAGGGTATGACGTGTCCGAAGGCGGCCGCCGTCCTATGCTGATCGAACTAAATCCTAACTCAGGATACATCATTGGATTAGGGCTGAATATGGAGGATATTGTCGGCGTGATAACCAATTTGAGTGTGGAGATCATCAAAGAAGTTCGTCGCGACAAGCCATCTTTAGAAAACAGCGAGGAATGTCTCTATGTCATGATGGAAATTGTTGATGAGCTTATTAAGGACACAGACGTCAGCCGGGATAAAATCCTCGGAATCGGTATCGGATTGCCGGGAATTATTGATGAAAGAGAGAGGACAATTCGGTGGCCGGGCAAATTAGGAACCGAAGACATTATGGTCACGGTTTCTGTCGAGGATATGTTTCGAAAAAAATTCGATATTCCGACGACAGTTGAGAATGACGCGACGTCGGCTGTTTTTGGTGAAAAATGGCTTGGGTTTCAGTCGGATGTGAAAAACATGCTCTATATGTTTTCTGGTGTAGGATGCGGCATCATTATCAACGGGCAAATCTTTCATGGATCATCCGGATGTGCGGGAGAATTGGGAATAGCGAATCTTTCGGAAGAATCCATGGATGAGCTTCAAGAGGAAGCCTATGGGTTGGGACGTTGGAATATGGATATAGGAATCCTGGATCAAGCCAAAAGGGTCGCGAAAGATAATGTGTCGTGGAGTTTGTCCGAAAAGGCTAAAAAGGATATCAATAGTTTGACGCTCAATGACATTTTTCAGTCCGCAAAAAACGGGGATGAGCTTTCTCAAAGTCTCGTTGAGAATGGGGGTATAAATCTTGGGCGTAAAATTGCTTTTCTCGTAAATTTGCTTAATCCGGAAATCGTTGTTATCGGCGGTGGATTGGAGGCGGCCGGTTCTCTTCTCATGGATGCTATCAAGACCACCGTGAAAAAATGGACAATTGATGAAGTGAACAGAGTTCTGAGGATCGTCCCCGCTCAGTTTGCCGAAAAGGCTGTTGCTTTAGGCGTGTCATGCGTTGTTTCGCAAAATATTTTTATGAAATCGTAATACAAAATTAAGAGAGCTAAAAGAACGTAAAATGTATTATGAAAAATATTCTCTATCAAGATGAGCCGCTTACCGAACGTCAAAGGCGAAATTTATTTATAATGGATTCGATACGCAAACTTCAGCCGATATCAAAGGCCGATATTGCCCAAGCCGTTCAAATGAATTTGGCCACCGTCTCCAACTATGTCAACAGCTATATTAAAAAAGATCTCGTCAGAGAACGTGGTCACGATATATCCGAAGGCGGCCGTCGTCCGGCACTGATTCATCTCAATTCTGAAACCGGATATGTTATTGGTCTCGGGCTGAATATGTATAACATCGTTGTCGTCCTTGTTAACATCACGCTGGAGGTAGTTCATGAAGTGAAAAAAGATAGAAAATCTCTTGAGAATAATGAGGAAACGATCACAGAGATGACGGAGGCGGTTGATGAACTCCTGAAAACATCGAAAATTGAGAAGGAACATATTATTGGAATCGGATTGGGTTTGCCTGGTGTTGTGGACAAAAAAGAGCGGACCATTCGTTGGCCGACGCTTCTTGGGCAAAAAGATCTGAAAGTATTAACGTCAATACCTAAAATTTTTGAAAAGAATAATGTTCATTTCACTAAAGATAGTTCGGCTATTAAAATGGCTCTTGAAGCATTAAGTAAAAATGGTATTCATCCAGAAAGAATTGTATGTATTCTCGATAGAAGAGAAAAACCTACTTTAGAAATAGAATCATTGCTTAAACCTGAAGACTTGGATATGTCTTATGTCTAAAAACAAAGTATCAATCGCAGATGGTATTATAGATGTATTCCATTATTTTGATGATGAAAAGTTTCGTTTACCACAAGATATAACTGAATTATCTGTTAATGATTTAAGAGCTTGTCATGCATATTGGGGTGAGAATTATGTATTCTGTATGAATAAGGTTGGTTTTATACAGGCAAGCATAAAAAATGTGGAAGCTAGAAGAAATAAAAGGTATAGAAATAGATTTATATTTTATAAACAACAGAGGTTAGCTAATGATTTTGCGAAAGCTATGGCTGAAGAGTCTAAGGGTGTACAGAAGTATGATGAAACTCTTAGGATATATAGGTTACATGAATCTCGTTGGCTCACACTTATGCAATCATGCGATACCTTCAAAGCTATATGTTCACTTGAACTACTTAATTAACAGCATTTTCTTTTTGTCTGTAAAGTCACCAGCTTCAAGTTTATAAAAGTATAACCCACTTGAATAGTCATTGGCATCCCAGTCTACATTAACTGTACCTGCCTGACCATGTCCAGCGAAGCTTTTGACTTCTTGACCCAAGACATTGTAAATGATCAACTTATAATCAGTTGCGATTGGTAAGTCAAATGAAATTGTCGTAGTCGGATTGAATGGATTTGGATAATTCTGGTGAAGAGCAAATTCTTTTGGCAAATTGGGCTCATCACTCTGTTTTCTCGGAGGGGACCCCATACAGTCGCCACATGGCAAAATGGCAACGCCACATCTTGCTTGTGAGCTCGTTACATCAAGGGCAACAAAATGTTCAGTACCTAGGGTATCCCACATTTTCGGAGTACTTAATGCAAAACCCATGGTCACTAAGTGAGGAGTCCCACCACAACCATCTTTGTGACCTTCTTCAACTCGACAAATCTTAATCAATGATCCACCTGCCTCCAGAGTATCAAAGTCAGAAGTGGAATAGATATCCCAAGTATAATGATCAACTTTTGTAGCAGTCACACCGGTCAATTTATCGGTAATGTCATAGATGCAATTTGAAGAATTCACCGTGACTCTTACTGAAAATGAATCGACAGCGACAGTGCTGCGAATATACAAATCATTATAC
>JADFSZ010000080.1 GCA_022560555.1 PVC group bacterium | reverse complement strand
CGGTACCGTTCATCATCGCGGAGACGATTCCTAAGATGGTTCGTGGAGTCATCTTAGATATGGACGGTGTGATTATGGACAGCATGCCGTCTCACTTTGAATCGTGGGCGGAAGCGTTCAGACAAAACAATATCACTGTTTCTAAACTGGATATTTATAAACGCGAAGGAGAACAAGGCCAAATTACCGCAAAGGAAATATTAGAAAAAAATCATCAATCCTCAAGCCCTGAAAATATCCGAAAACTCTTGTCCGCCAAAGAGAAAATATTTAAAGGCCTTTCCCCCGCGGATTTCTTTCCTCATGCCGAAAATTGTGTGACCCGATTTTTTCAAAAAGGCCTGTTGCTGGGCTTGGTGACAGGAACGTCCCGCCCGGAAGTCGAAAAATTACTTCCCAAAACATTCCGGAAATATTTTCACGTTATCGTTACAGGAACGGATGTATCCTTTGGAAAGCCGCATCCGGAGCCTTATCAGAAAGCTGTGAAAGCCTTAGACTTGCCGGCTCGTGAGATTCTTGTTATTGAAAATGCCCCGTACGGAATCCGATCCGCGAAGCAGGCGGGCTTGTCTTGTATCGCGCTCACGACCAGTCTTCCGGGGCGCTATCTTGTGGAAGCGGATTGGATCAAAGATACTTTGCCTGAAGCAGAAAGCTTGATCCATGATCTTCAAAAACGGCCCCCGCGTCCAGCATAGCTTGAGATTGGTTCCCATATAGCCTTATCTTAATTTGACTTAGATCTTGTCTATATATATACGTTGAGATCGACAAACATGTCGTATTCCTTCAACATTCACAAATTCCGTCCCGTATTTTCCATAAAATACTAATAATAAAATAGTTACATCGATTACAAAACTGAATCTTCGTAGAGGTAATTGTTCTGTTTGCTCTAATCAACAAAGGCAGGCAGTTTTAGTAGAAATGCAAGGGGAACATATTATCCATAACTTTATATTTATTAACTGTTTACAAATTGTGTCGTTTTTGGCATCACGATTGCTCTTCCATCTCCCAAATGATAAGAAAAAACGAGATTATAGGGAAAGGAGGTGTAACAATGAAAAAAAACTTATTTGCTATTTTGTTAGCTATCTGTGTTCTGTCTGTAGCAGGAACAGCTCACGCTGTTTCGTTTCAGCTTGAACAAGGCTATCAGTACTTTTTCAAGTACACTAACTGGGAATACATCCCTGATCAAACTGGGTTTACATCCGGAGTTCCTGATGAAATCAAAGGTTTCTATAAGGTGACCACGATTCAAAGAGCGCCTGCCGAAATTATCGGCGGTGTTGTGGTTATTACTGGAGCCCTTGATACAAGTTGGTGGGTATCAGGATTCTCTACCGGTGAATTTATCGATGGTGAATTCACGTTAACGTTGGATAGTGTTGTGGGAGGTGGAGTTGCCTCTTGGGATGCCGTGTTGGACATGTGGTTGGATACAAGCGATATCGACAATTCATCGCTTGCGGCTGCGGAGGCATCATTTGGTGACGGTAACGTCGGTGCTACACTTTTGGCCGAACTTGAATCACTGTTCTATGAAACGACAGTAAAGGATCCAATTTCGGGTACGAATCCGCTTGGAGCCGATGGTACAGGTCCGAACAGCGATATTACCGCAGCGGCCACTTTCGTGTTCACTACGAATAATACCGGTATCGACTGGTTCACGAACCCTATCACAGGGGCTCAGTTTGGATTAACGTCGAGTATTTTTATAGATGGCGGTGATATATGGGATTTCACTAGTCAAGATCCTTTGACAGGAACAGCACCCGTTCCTGAACCGGCGAGTCTTGTGCTTTTGGGCGCAGGTCTGGTTGGTTTCTTGAAAAAGAGAAAATCTCTGTAATTGAGATGTATGGAAGTAAAATCGATTAACTGTTTTTAATAAAACAGTTTTTCAGTTAAACAATTAAGCGCGGACGAAGATTTTTATCTTTGTCCGCGCTTTTTTATTTGTTCCAACGAATACAAAAACCCCGCCCATTCTTTTTTTGTGGAATATTGACAGTTTGATAAGGGGCCCTGCGGTGCTTTTCTTAAGGAGAGTATATAATACAGTGTATACTAGTAGCGTCTTGAGAGAATCAGACGAGGGAGCGCTTGAGGGGTTTTTCGACTTTACCGGCTTTTATGCATTTTGTGCACACACGAATATAGCGGATGGTTCCTTTGGTTATCGCTTTGACGCGCTGAAGATTGGGCAGGAATCGACGTTTTGTGGCGTTTTTTGCGTGACTCACACTATTGCCTGCATGCGGGCCTTTATGGCATATTTCACAAAACTTTGACATGTCTCCACTCCCTCGCTATAATGACAAATTCGATAAGGCATTATAATTTAAGTACTTATTGATATTTCAATCCCGGAAGGGACTCAATTCAGATTCCCTCAAAGGATCGTTATTATATTCGCGTTTGTAAGAATTGCAACCTTTTTTAAGGAAAATCCTTTTTTAAGGAAAACTCTTTTTTAAGGAAAATCCTTTTTTAAGGAAAATCCTTTTTTTAGGAACATCATGGATCTGAATACATCTATTCAATATCTCAAAGGTGTCGGCCCCAAACGGGCCCACATTTTGGAGAAACTCGGTATTAAGACACTGGAAGAGCTCTTGTATTATTTCCCCCGTGCTTATGAGGATCGGAGCCGGTTTAGCCCTCTGGGGGATCTGCAGGACGGGATGTTAGCAACCATACGGGTCCAAGTCATTAAAAATCACGTTCGCAGAACGTACAAGGGGATGTCGATGCTGGATGTCTTGGTTACGGATCACAAGAAACTTTTCAATGTGACCTACTTCAGACAAGATTACTTGGCCAAGACCCTTGGTCCGGGTGTCGATGTAATATTCAGCGGCCGTGTTGAGAGGTATAAAAGGCTGCAAATGACCAACCCGGCCTATGAAATATTGACAGGTGATGAAGAGGATCTTCTCCATACGGGACGAATCGTTCCGATATACTCTTTAACGGAGCAGATGAATCAGCGTCGATTGCGTCTCATGATCAAAACAGTTCTGGACTTATGCGCGGATAAGATTGAAGAAAATATTCCCCGGGGCCTTCTTGATAAATACGGCCTCATGGACAAAATTTCGGCGATGCGTACGATTCATTTTCCTGAAAAGGAATCCGCGATAGATAGCGCCCGTAAACGGCTGGTTTTCGAAGAATTTCTTCTTTTGCAGATCGGCATTGTGTCAGCAAGGAAAAATCAAAAAAAAGTCGAAAAAGGAATTGTTCACAAAACCGAGCAGCTGTTCAAAGGGTTTCAAAAATCGCTGCCGTTTGCTTTAACAAGCGCGCAAAAACGGGTGATAAAAGAAATTGAAACGGATATGAAATCAGCCAAACCCATGAATCGTCTTCTTCAGGGCGATGTCGGATCTGGAAAAACGATTGTTGCTGTGGCCGCGTGCCTGATTTCTGTTGACGGAGCTTATCAGACAGCTCTTATGGTTCCGTCGGAAATACTCGCGGAACAGCACTATGTTAATTTGCAGGATCTCTTGGTTCCCATGGGACTTCGTGTCGGGCTATTGGTGGGGAGTATGAGAAAAAAAGATCGGGACGAAGAATGCGAAAGAATCCGTTCTCAAGAAGTTGACATTGTTATCGGTACTCACGCTCTTTTGCAAGAGGATGTTGTTTTTAAAAAACTTGGGCTCATTATCATTGATGAACAGCATAAATTCGGAGTGAGCCAGCGGATGGTGTTCCGCCAAAAAGGAGCTATGGTTCCCGACACGCTTGTCATGACAGCCACGCCGATTCCCCGGACTTTGGCCCTGACAGTTTATGGGGATTTGGATATTTCTGTGATTGATGAACTTCCGCCGGGGCGAAAACAGATTTTGACATATTGGGTCGGAGAAAAAAAACGAGAGGCAATGTACGGTTTTATCAAAAAAAATATTACACAAGGACGACAGGTGTATATCATTTACCCTTTGGTTGAAGAATCCGAAAAAATCGACCTCAAAGCCGTAACCCAGGTGTTTAATCGTATGCAAGGGGAAGTCTTTCGGGAATTTCGCTTGGGGCTTATTCACGGACGACTAAGCCGGGAGGAGAAAGAGAATGTTATGAGGAGCTTTAAAAAACATGAATATGACGTGCTCCTTTCTACGACGATTATCGAAGTCGGGATTGATATACCTAACGCGACGGTTATGGTCATTGAACATGCCGATCGATTCGGATTAGCCCAGCTGCATCAGCTCCGCGGCCGTGTGGGACGAGGAGTCGATCAATCTTATTGTATCCTTGTCTCTGATGCCCGCTCGGAAGGAGCGAAAGAAAGATTGGAGGCAATGGCGAAAACTTCGGACGGATTTCAATTGGCCGAAAAGGACCTTGTGATTCGCGGCCCCGGAGAATTTTTTGGAACACGCCAGCATGGCATGCCGGACTTGCGCATCGGCGATATTGTTGAGGATATCCGGGTTTTAGAACAAGCGCGTCAAGAGGCCGTCTGTATTTTAAAACATGATCCTGACCTTAACCATCAAGAACATCAGGGCCTCAAAAGAGAAATGGAAATGAAGTTTAAGACCCGTCTCGAGCTCTTTAAATCCTAAAATCTTAAAGGGCATGAGCATGAGTTCCCTCTTCGGGATTTTTAATAAATATGGTACAATGCACGGTTTATGAAACCTAAAAAAAATAAGAAAATGCCTGTTGTGGCCGTTATTATGGCGGGTGGTTACGGCGAAAGATTTTGGCCGAAGAGCCGTCGCCGGCGTCCCAAACAGTTTCTGGATATTACCGGAAGAGGCAAAAGTATTATTCGTGAAACCTATGAGCGGGTAAGAAAATTTATCCCTAAGGATCAAATTTTTGTCGTAACGCATACCACACAAGTTTCTCTTGTCAAGCAACACATCCCCGCACTTCCTCAAAATCAGATTTTAGCCGAACCCATGAGCCGCAACACCGCCCCCTGTGTCGCTTGGGCGGCTGTGGAATGCGAAAAAAGATTTTCAGACGCCGTGATGCTTATATTACCTTCAGACCATATTGTGATAAACGAGCGCGTGTTTGAGAAGGATGTTGTTGTCGCGTGTCAGCAAGCGCTCAACTCGGATGGCCTTGTGACATTCGGGATTCCCCCGGCATATCCCGAAACAGGCTATGGATATATTGAGAGGGGCAAAAAGGTGGCTCCGCTCACTTATCAAGTTCGACAATTCACGGAAAAACCCGGGCTGAAGAGAGCCGAAAAGTTTATACGGTCAGGAAAATATTATTGGAACAGCGGGATGTTTGTTTTTAGGGCATCCGTAATTCTGGATGCCGTCAAACGGTGTGATCCGAAACTGTATCGGGCGGTCAAAACGATGCGGCAAAGTCGCGGAAAGAAAGTACCGGTCGGGATCATTCAAAAAGTGTATCGTCAATGCGAAAAAAAATCACTCGATTATGCTGTGATGGAAAAGTATCCCCATGTGTATCTGGTAACGGCGCGTTTCCGGTGGAGTGATATTGGCTCCTGGTCGGCTGTTTTTGATTTGGTCGCTAAAAAACCGGATCAAAATGTTGTTTTGGGCAAGGGGCAAACTGTCATTATGAACAGTAGCGGATGTTTAGTGTCGACAGATTCGGATCTTGTCGCTTTGTGCGGCGTCAAGGATCTTGTTGTTATTAAAGAAAAAGACGCGCTGCTGATTTGTCAAAAGCAAAGTTCTCAAAACGTCAAAAATATTGTCTTGCGTTTAAATCAAAAGAAAAGCATGAAAAAGTTTTTATGAGCGAAGGAAGGATTTTGGGCATTGACTATGGGGATGTGCGTGTAGGGCTGTCCCTGTCGGATGAGCTCGGGTTTACGGCCCAGAGGTTTTGTACGCTTGATGTTCAAGAAGGGAATGTGATAGATAGAATCCGGGACACAATCCGTCAATACGATGTCAAAAAAATTATTCTGGGATTTCCAAAGAATATGAACGGATCCGTCGGCCCTAAGGGAGAAGAGGTTCTAAAATTTAAGGTTGAACTGGAAAGCGACTCAGAGGTTCAAGTTGTTTTGGTGGATGAACGTCTAAGCACACAAGCTGCTCATCGCGTGATGAATGAAGGTAAAATAAAACGAAAGAAAAAGAAAGTCCTCATTGATCAAATCGCCGCGCAAATTATACTTCAAAACTATTTAGATCAAGCAAAGTGATGTCATGCTGAGTACGCGTTACCCTAAAATCGTTCTTCTGATTTTTGCGGGATGTTTAAGCTTAGGGCCTCTTGGTTTTGTGCAAGCGGATTCGGCTCAACAGGCCCATATGCTGAACGAACGCGGCCTAAAAGCCTTAGAAAACCAAAAGTATGAAAGAGCTATTCAGCTTTTTGAGTCGGCGATGGTTTATCTGCCCAATCAAGTTGAGATTGAAGGCAATCTGGCCACGGCCATGAATAATTATGCTTTGAGTCTTAAGGGCCATGATATTGCGGGTGCGATAGGTGTCCTTGAGGACGCAAAAAAAATGTTTCCGGGCAATACCGTCATTAAAGAAAATTTAGCTCAGGTTTATAATCAAAAGGCTATCGAATTGTATTCGTCGGATCAAAACGAGGAAGCCATAAGATATCTGGACAAAGCAAAAAGACTATCACCGGACGATGAAGTCTTTTTAAATAATACGGCAGAAATTTTTGTTAAGCAAGCGGCTCAATCGCTTAAAAAAAAGGAATACCGCTCAGCGGAGAAGGATCTTAAACGCGCTTTAGGCTACCGCAAAGACAACATTAATGCGCTATTTCTTTTAGGACAAGTTTACTATGAGCAGCAAAAGATGAAAAAAGCTAAAAAGGTTTGGGAGGATGTATTGGCGGTTGAACCGACACATCCGTATGTTCAAGGCAAACTTGATCGGCTGGGAAAAGAAATGTCTGTGGAGACACGGCTTCAAAAAACGGGAGTGAGTAATTTTGATATTCGGTATGAACGGGATGCGGCTCAGTATGAAATCTATGATGTCAAGGGCATGCTTTATGAAGCCCGGAGAAAGATCGGCAGAGATTTCGGGGTTTACCCAAAGTATAAAACTATTGTCATTCTCTATCCGGAGGATGACTTTGAAAAGATACGGGACCGTCCTCATTGGCTGGCCGGGATGTTTGACGGAAAAATCCGTATTCCTCTCGGGAAAAAAGCTTCCAAAGATATTTTGGAGAAAATTATTTTTCATGAATACACGCATGTTCTTATACAGGATTTAACGAACGGGAACTGTCCGATATGGCTCAATGAGGGATTAGCGCGATATGAAGAATACAGGGGGCAGAAGTATGGATTTCTATTTTTAAAACGGGCGATCAAACAAAATCAATTATTGAACTTTCGTGATTTTTCCGGAACGAAGATTGACTTTTCGATGAATGCCGACGTTGTCTCCTTGTTTTATGATCAGTCGTATTCTTTTGTGAACTATCTCATTAGTAAATTCCGTATGTATAAAATTCGCAAGCTTTGCGGGGATTTAGGACAAGGCATGAGTCTTGAGGCGGCTTTGAAAAAAGAGTTTCGGATGAGTTTAGATCGGCTGGTTCTTGCCTGGAAAAAAAGTCTTTAAAGACCGTAATTTGTAAATCGTAAATCGTTTAAAAATCTTTAATGAAAAAATTATCCATCCTCAGCTTTGTGACCATTTATCAATAATGTTTTTTTAACTGGAAGCTGTAAACTAGAAACTGGAAACTTGTATTTCATGCGCCTGTAGCTCAGTTGGATAGAGCGTTGGCCTCCGAAGCCAAAGGCCGCAGGTTCGACTCCTGCCAGGCGCACATTTTTTATTATGGATAATAAAGAACAACGATACAGCAATCAGCC
>JADFSZ010000079.1 GCA_022560555.1 PVC group bacterium | reverse complement strand
TTATAAAGAGAATCTCCCGGATTCACAGTATATTCAAAGCTGAAGGAAGCCGGATATTTCGAAAATAACAAAATTGTGTTCACCTCATTTCTTTTGTGAATGGCCACGGTAATATTTTCCGAATTCGGATGATCTTCAATGATCCTCTTATACAAGCCCAATGCGTCGGAATATTTTTTCTGACTTTCGTATATCTTAGCAAGCTCGAACATGGCCGGGACTGTTTTACGTGATAAGGGGAGGTCAATAACCTCTTTTAAGTCCTGTGCCGCCTTAGAAATATTTCCGTTTTTTCGATAAATACGCGCACGTTCATATTTAGCGTTAGACGTATACCGGCCTTGCGGAAACTCGGCAATAAGAGCCTGAAAAATCGTCATGGCCTTATCTGTCTTCCCCTCTTCTATGGCATAAAGACCTTTATTGTACATGATACCGTCCTGCTCGAGTTTACGAGAAGTTTCAGGAAAGTTTTGAGCATTGGCCGAGTGCTCTGCTGAGAGATCCCGGGGAGAAAAACCGGTTAATAAAAATAGGCTTAGGAGAAATGCGCTTGTGATAAACATGCGTAACATAGGCGGATCAATAACGAGTATACCTGCTTTTAGTTAAATTAAATTTTAGCATAATTCTGTGGAGGGGTCAATTCATTGGTTCTTTATGAACAAAAAAGGATGGCCACAAAGATACCAAGGGCAATTCCTGCAAATACCTCCACGGGACTGTGCCCAAGAAGTTCGCGTAGTTTTTTCGCTTTGACTTTTTTATGATGAGACACATCATCAAGGATTTGATTTAATACCCTAGCCTGTTTCCCCGCAGCCCGACGGACACCCGCTGCATCCGACATCGTGATGATAGCTAAAAGCACTGAAAGCGCAAAAATCGGAGACGCAAATCCAAAATGCGCTCCAAACATCGCTGTCATCGTCGTAACGGCGGACGTATGAGAGCTGGGCATACCACCGGTTTCCAAAAACCAGCTAAAGTCAAACCGCTTCTGCTTGTAGCAATTATAGGCGACTTTAATACTCTGAGCTAAAAACCAGCTTGCGAGTGCGGCCCAAAAATACATATTATTCATAAATTCTTTAATAGGATGGATTTCCATTACAAGACTCTCCCTTGTGTCCAATCATATTCGTCTCAAGGCTACCAGAAATAAATGGGGGTAACACAAGCCTCAGGATTAAATTCTATTTTTTTATTTTTCGCGTCATGTAAAACGAGCGCAATAAGATCCTTTGCTTTTGGAGTATTTTGTTTTTCTATAAAGATTTTTTCGCTATCTGAAAACATTTCTCGAATCTCTTTTTCATACAATCCGCACGCGCTTCCCACAAAAACGGATTCCCGCGGCACTTGCGCTAGAAAGTCCTTGACCGGCCCCATAAACGGTTCATGAATAGCCTTAGGGATTCCATTTTGACATAAAAACGCCTGGCCGTAAACACACGTTCTTTTGGCATCGAGTAAAACAACAATGTTTGTTGACTTCCGGCAGAGGGGAGATGCCCACACTTTCAAACTCTCAACCGCGACAAGCGGCCTTCGGCAAGAATAAGAAAAGCCCTTAGCAAAACTCAAGCCCACGCGCAAGCCTGTAAAAGAACCCGGTCCTACAGAAATCCCAAACACATCAACATCGTCCAGTTTTATCCGGGCGTCTTTAAGCAGCTTGTCCACAGCTCCTAAGATAAACTGAGACCCGCGGTTAAGCAGACTTTCCTCAAAAATCATTCCCGAATCAAGACAAAGCCCAATGTTCACACAGGAACTTGATGTTTCTAAAGCCAAGATTTTCATTGCGCATTTTCACATTGTTCGGACAGGGCCCGGATAACACGGCTATGATCTCCATATCCAAAAAATTTTAACTTACGCGATTTCTCTGCTACAAACGAAAATTCGACCCACGTATAACTCTTTAAAAAAACAGGGCGGACTTTGTCAGCCCATTCTATCGCCACGATACCATCTTTGGAAAAATATTCGTCCACCCCAATACCAAATACATCATTTTTGTCATTCATTCGATAAACATCAAAATGAAACAACGGTGTTTTTCCCGGGTACTCGTGAATGAGCGTGAAAGTCGGACTTGTCACCAGAGTCGCTTCCATGCCAAGAGCCACGGCAAGGCCTTTAACAAAGACGGTTTTTCCGCTTCCAATGTCACCCGTCAGACCAATCGCGCCCTTTTGCTCGACAAGTGTTGACCAAACACCGGCAAGGCGCATCGTTTCTTCCGGACTATGTGACACTATGACTTGGTTTGTCGGCATATTCGGGCTTGGTTGCTGCTGGACATGTTAGTAATATGGTGCCGGGACACAGAATCGAACTGTGGACACACGGATTTTCAGTCCGTTGCTCTACCGACTGAGCTATCCCGGCACCAATCGCAAAACAATATACGGCACCATTTATTTCTAAAGGAAACACCACCTTAAGCCTTGCGTCGATCAATGTCAATATTCATATAGACATCAATCCAAAGCGAGAACGGAATTATACAAGAGGTCAAAAAGAAGGGTCAAGGCTTTTTTATGATTGTCAGATCGTCCCAATCACTCTTGTAATCTTCAAAGCATCTGGTAAGATACCGTCCCATGCCGAAATTCCGTATTCCACGTGATGCCAGAGACATCATCAACAAGCTAAAAAAACGTGGTTACAAAGCCTACCTCGTTGGCGGATGCGTACGTGATCTTGTTATGAAGTGTCCTCCCATCGATTATGATATCACAACAGACGCTCATCCCGATGATATCCGAAAGATATTTAAGAAATGCAATTTTATCGGGGCAAAATTCGGGGTCGTCCGTGTGATAGTCAATAAAAAAGAATATGAGCTTGCAACGTTCCGCAAAGATATCGGCTATCGCGACGGTCGTCACCCGACCAAAATTCGCTTTACCAATGAAAAAGAGGATGTGCTTCGCCGTGATTTTACAGTGAATGGACTCCTCTATGATATTGATAAAAAGTCCATTATTGATTATAGCCAGGGTCAAAAAGATATTAAAAAAAGACTCATACGCACCATTGGGGAGCCGGCGAAAAGATTCAAAGAGGACTATTTACGCATGCTCAGGGCCGTAAGATTTTCCGTTCAATTAAAATTCAAAATGGCGCCTCAAACACTTCGAGCCATCAAATCTTGCTCTAAAAATATTTCAAAAATTTCTGCCGAGCGGATTCGGGACGAACTCATCAAAATCCTCACAGGACCGGATCCTGAAAAAGGTCTCATTCTTTTACAGAAGTCAGGACTTCTTAAACATATTTTGCCGGAGATCGAACTCATGATCGGAGTCAAACAACCCCCGCAATTTCACAAATTAGGCGATGTCTTTAACCACACCCTTGGACTTTTCTCTTATAGTAAAAATCTTTCATGCACACTTGCTTTTGGCGCGCTTCTTCATGATGTGGGCAAACCTAAAACACAGACGATAAAAGACCGTATTCGTTTTGACGGTCATGTTGAAATCGGTTGCCTTATGGCTCACAATATTTGCATGCGCCTGAAACTCCCTCTCAACACAACAGAGCAGATAGGCGAACTTGTAAAAAATCATATGCGTTTCATCGACGTTAAAAAAATGAGGGAAAGTACATTGAAGCGATTCTTACGCATGGACCACTTTGACGATCATTTAGAACTCCATCGTCTAGATTGCCTGGCGAGTCACGGAGATATTTCCAACTGGAGGTATTGCCGTAAGAAACTAAAGCAGTTCAAAGCCCTTTCGGCTAAAGAAGTTTTACGCCCGCCACCCCTTATCAGCGGTCATGACCTGATCCGCATGGGCCTCCGTCCGGGACCGCAATTCAAAATCATTCTTAATGAGCTGGAAACGTTACAGTTAGAGAGCAAACTTTCTCGCAAACAGGACGCCCTTAATTATGTAAAATCAAAGTACGTTAATAATTAACGTTAATAAGGTTACAAACATTTTATGCCCCCCATGAAAATCGATTCAAATTCACTTGCCAATACGAATGAGGTATGATATTATTTCACGCTCGTAACTCGAAACCCATATTAACATTACGAAGTGTACAACTCGGCACAGACCTGAAGGAGGCATGATTTTGTCAGTAATATCTATGAAAGACCTATTAGAGGCTGGGGTTCATTTTGGACATCAAACACGGCGTTGGAATCCAAAAATGGAGCGATATATTTTTTGCGAAAGAAACGGCATCTACATTCTGGATCTCCAAAAAACGGCCCAAAACATCGATAAAGCTTACCATTTCCTCAAAAATATCGCCTCAAAAGGCGGCACAATCCTTTTTGTCGGCACAAAAAAACAGGCCAAATCCATCATTCAGGATTATGCCGTTAAAAGCGGCATGTATTTTGTCAATGATCGCTGGCTTGGAGGCATGCTGACAAATTATGAAACAATCAAAAAAAGTTCAAATAAACTGGCAGAATTGAAAAATCTTGATACCGACGAACAAAGTCAAAAATTTACAAAAAAAGAGCTTTCTATCCTTAATAAAAGACGCCTAAAACTTGAGCGATACCTTGGGGGCGTAGCAGAAATGCACCACCTGCCGTCAGCTATCTACATTGTCGACTCCAAAAAAGAGGATATCGCCATTCATGAAGCCCAAAAGCTTGGCATTCCCATTGTCGCTATAGTGGACACCATCGCGAATCCCGACGGGATAGACTATTGCATTCCGGGGAATGATGATGCCATCAAATCCATCGAGCTCATTACGAAAACTCTTGCCGAGGGCATCATTGAAGGAAAAAACACGTGGGCTAAGGCCGTGGCAGAAGAAGAAGCCAGAAAAGCGAAAGAAGAAGAAAAGAAAGCCGAGGAGGAAAAGGCGAAACAAAAAGAAGAAAAAGCCAAAGCTGATGCGGAAAAGAAAAAATCGAAAACAGCTTCGACGCAAAAAGCCCCTGAAAACAGTTCGCCCGACACCGAAACCGTAAACAAAGATCAAACTAAAAAAAACCCTGCCGAGAAAAGAACGCAAGGTGAATCTCCCACACCAAAAAAAGAGGAGTTATCACAAAATGAGCGTTAATGCAGCCACAGTAAAAGAATTAAGAGACAAAACAAACATCGGTTTCATGGATTGCAAGGAGGCTCTTAAACAAACAAACGGTAATATTGATGAGGCCGTTATCTATCTTCGCAAAAAAGGAATCATGAAAGCCGATGCGAGAGCCGGCCGCGCGGCTAAAGAAGGCCGCATTGAAATCGCCCTGAATCACAATAAGGATGCCGCTTATATAATTGAAGTAAACTGTGAAACGGATTTTGTAGCAAGGAATGAGAAGTTTGTCGATTTTGTCACACAGATCAAAAATCACATCATCAAGAACGATCCGTCAAGCCTGGATGAACTCTTGAGTCAGAATTTCAACGGAGATTCCACTCAAACTGTGTCCGATGCCGTGAAATCGCAAATCGCTACGATCGGGGAAAATATTGTTTTGAAAAAGCTTATCAAAGTCTCACCGATAGAGCCCAATTCTTTATTTCAGATTTATATTCACGCGGGTTCTAAACTGGGAGTCATCGTTGAGGGGTATGCCAAGGAAGGCTCGATCGATAATGATCTGATCAAAGGGCTCCTCAAGGATGTCGCCATGCATATCGCGGCCAGTTCTCCTCAATATATCCGGCCGGACAATGTCCCTGATGACCTTATTGAAAAGGAAAAGGATATTTTTTCATCACAGATTGATCCAAAAAAACCCGATAACATCAAGGAAAAAATCATCGCCGGGAAAGTCGCAAAGATGCTGAATACTATTTGCCTTCTGAAACAACCCTACGTCAAAAATCCGGATATCACAATCGAAGAACATTTAACGAATGAATCTAGCTCTCTCGGGACTCCCATCGAAATCTCACAATTTCACCGTATGCAATTAGGTGATTGATGCCGACAAAAGCAAAGTATAAGCGCATTTTGCTTAAATTAAGCGGAGAATCACTTCAAACAACTAAGGGCGTCGGTATTGATGTCTCCGCTGTCAACCGTCTCGCCAAATTGATTAAAAACATCAAACGATTTAAGATTGAAATTGCTCTTGTTCTTGGCGGCGGGAACATTATCAGGGGATCCCTATTTGAAAAACACGGAATTGAACGCACATGCGCCGATTATATGGGCATGCTTGCGACAGTTATCAACGCGCTGGCCATGCAGAACGCCCTTGAGCGTCACGGAGTGGACACACGCGTCATGAGTGCGATTGAAATGGCGCAATTAACAGAACCCTATATCCGCCGCCGCGCAATTCGTCATTTAGAGAAGGGACGAATCGTTATTTTTGCAGGCGGAACCGGCAATCCCTATTTCACAACTGATACAGCCGCGGTTCTCCGCGCCATTGAAATCGGGGCCGATGTTATTTTCAAAGCAACAAAAGTAGACGGAGTGTACTCCGCGGATCCCTTAAAAATGAAAAGCGCGAAGAAATTTACTAGCCTGTCATTTCTTGATATCCTCAACAAAGATTTAAAGGTAATGGACGCCACGGCCATTTCGCTCTGTCGTGACAACAAGCTCCCCCTTGTCATCTTTGATTTATGGAAAAAGGGGAATTTAGTAAATGCTGTTTTAGGGAAAAAGGTGGGAACAAATGTTCATAACGGAGGGTAATTTATGAGTGATGCGAACAAAATACTACACGATACAAAATCAAAAATGCGAAAATCTGTGGATCTTATCTCCAAAGAACTCCTTACCGTAAGAACCGGATCACCTTCAACCTCTCTTGTGGATTCATTGCAGGTTGAGCATTACGGAACACTCATGCCTCTGAATCAACTGGCACATATTTCCATTTCAGAGGGCCGTGTGATTCTCATACAGCCTTGGGACCTAGGAGCCCTTGAGGCGATCGAAAAATCAATCCAAAAGTCTCAACTGGGACTCACCCCGAACAATGACGGAAAAGTCCTTAGGATTGTTATTCCTCATCTCAGCGAAGAGCGCCGGCATGAGTTGGTCAAAGTAATCAAAAAGATAACTGAAGACGGGAAGATTGCTATCCGCAATGAGCGCCGGCATGGTCTGGATGGGATTAAAAAACTTCAAAAGGACAAAGTCATCACGGAAGATGACCTCAAAAGCAACGAACATATTATGCAAAAAATGACGGATGATCATACGGCGGAATTATCCAAATTATTTGAAAAAAAGGAAAAAGAGATATTGACAGTATAAGGCATTGTGGTATAAAGATTAGCGATTTTTTTGTTCTTTCATAATTGATATTGAGAGGGGGCGTAGCTCAGTTGGTAGAGCACCACCCTTTTAAGGTGGCTGTCGAAGGTTCGAGACCTTCCGCCCTCATAATCGTCCCCATCGTCTAGCCTGGTCAGGACTCAAGATTTTCATTCTTGCAACCGGGGTTCAAATCCCCGTGGGGACGCTTTTTATAATGGTATGAAACCTAGAATCGAATAATTGTCTTTTACAGGTCTTGTTAGGTTCATATATCCGATAAACATTTCGTCCGTCGTTTTGAACCCCTTCCTCACCCACACATCCGGATCCGGATTTAACGGATTCTTATCCGAATTATCATAAACACCTTTAGCGATAATTTTTGTGCCTTTCGGCATTTGCAGTGGCTCTGAAAGCTCATACATCGTTTGCCAGTAAAAATTATAATTTGGAACAGACAAAAGAGTCTCTTCGGAACCATCCGGAAATTGCGCAATATATTTAAATGCTTTTCCACGAGCGTGCATATGAGGTATCAACTCGTATAAAACCGCATCAGTTGGTAAAGTAAAAACCGCTTCTACAGGAATAAACTTTGTCTGAGGCGGCAATAAAATGTTACTCGTCTGGGCCGTTCTTGTATAGAGTTCATTTTTTGGAGGTGAATCATGGAAATACAATCCAACCTTCAATTGGTTGCGCACTTTTTTTCCTTTCGTAGCATAGTGAATCTGCAGATACATACGACTTCCGGCCGGAATAAATTTCCCGGTGTCTTTCGGGAAGATATCTAAGTAATGTCTTGGTCCGGAAATGGAAAAAAATCCTTTATAGAAATTAGGGGTTTCGCTTTGAAACCGGA
>JADFSZ010000078.1 GCA_022560555.1 PVC group bacterium | reverse complement strand
CGCCAGAATTTGTAGCATCATCAAGATCCGCCTGAACCTCGTCTTTATAGCGCCTTTCATCGAGACACGTCTTAAAATCTATTTTATTGACTCCTACGCTTTCGGCGATTTGTGGAAGATCCGCAAGGCTAACATTTGGCTCTGCTTCAAAAATAGCGTCTGTAAATGCCCAGAAAGCATCGTTACCGCCCAATTCCGCCGCGCACTCAGCTCCCTCAGCCTCTCCCCGCGCTCTTGAATGAATGGCCTCAAGGGGAAAATGCCTATACACCCAGGCAACTTTACCATCGTAATTTTCTATAATCTGCTTCATTGTTACATGGAACCTTTTACAAAATGGGCACTGGAGATCCGAAAATTCTACAATTGTAACTGGGGCATTTATGTCTCCGCGAATATGGTCGTCCTTTGTTACTGGTTTTACATTTTCTGCGGCCCCCGCGTTGCCTCCTATCGCCGCTTGTCCGGTGTTCCCTAAATTTGTCGTGGAGGCAGAGCCGTTAGAATAAACTACTGCTCCCGCAATTATGATACCCGCAAGAATTATTGCGCCGGGAATCATTAGATTTTGTCCCTTCGAAACATCTACTACCTGCTCCGCCGTAGCTTCATCGGGGCGAGTAGGGACAGAATTTTGATTTTCCATTTTATTTTTACTTTAATATTAATTTAATCGGTGTTGGCGTAAGAAAATCCACGCTATGCTTGATTTCTTTTTCGCCTTTTGAAACTTTTATAATAAACTTATCTCTATAATTTTCATCATCAAACAAAATTAAAAAATTTGCACGGCCCTTCCTATTTTAAAAGTTTTTTAATTCCCCTTCATCAGAGTTCTTCGATATGTTTCAATCGTGCAAGAATAGGCGGGTGGCTATACTCAAGCCATATCTTAAGAGGATGAGGGGTGAGATTACTTAAATTATCCTTCGCAAGTTTTTTCAAAGCGGTCCCCATAGATTCTTTGTTTTTTCTGGTTCGACACGCAAAGGCATCGGCTTCATATTCATGTTTTCTTGACAAAGCATTCTCTAAAATTCCAATAAAAAAAGCGAATGGAACATACAAATAAGCAAAGAAAAAGATCCCCGCGTAAATAGACGTATGTGTCATACGAAAGGCATCGAACAGCCCCTGATGGTTCATAAAAATCCCCATCAAATAAAACATTATGCCCATAATCGCGATCGATAAAGCCAGGTGCTTTTGAATATGTCTTCTCTTGTAATGTCCAACTTCATGCGCAAGAACCGATACAAGCTCATCCACAGAATGATTTTGAATCAATGTATCAAATAAAACAATGCGCCTATATCTCCCAAAGCCCGTAAAAAAAGCATTGGTTTTTGTTGATCGGCGTGATCCATCCATCACAAAAATTCCATTGATACGAAAGTCCTGTTCTTTGGCATAGGCTTCAATCGAGTCTTTTAATTCCCCGGCCTCAAGGGGTTGAAATTTGTTAAAAAGAGGGAGTATAAGCCCGGGAGCAATCGTCATGATAAACAATTCGTAAACAGCTACAACTCCCCAACAAACAGCCCAGGCTTTATCCCCTAAGGCTCCGAACAGCCACAACAGAATGCTCCAGATCAGACCCCCCAAAAAAAATACCAACACCCACCCTTTAACAAGGTCTCCAATAAATGTTTTAGCCTTCGTACGGTTAAACCCATACTTTTCTTCCAAAATAAAAGTCCGATAAACACTGAATGGTAAACTCACAATTTGGTAAAGAAAAAAACAGCTGAGCGCGAAAATCATCCCCGTCGGAATATGAGACAAGGAAAACGATCTTGCTAGTCTGTCCACACTATCAAACCCTCCCAAGCAGATAAACATGACTTGCACAGCCAAAAAAACGCCTGATGAGACAAGACAAAAAACTGTGTTTTCTTTAAGATAGGTTTGAGACTTTTGGTAGAGGTCGGTGTCATAAACCCCCACAAACTCTTGAGGAATATGATTTTTACTATTCCGAATGTTCAAAACATCCCCAAGGCACCTAATAATAAAACTTCCAACGAGGACAAAAAGGATAAAAACGAGATAGGGGTTCATCTTGCAATATACCTTAAATGGAGAACCACGGCTCAGAAAAATATCTACTTATTTTTTTTGTTAAAATATAACACGACTTTTTCTTCATCCTGAAAGACACGAAAAAATTTCGAAAACCCTAAAATCTTGATAACTTTTTGGATTGAAGCAGATGGATTCAGGAGACATAAATCTCCTCCCTTTTGTCGAGCGGAATGGACAACTTTCAGCAGCAATCCCAGACATGTGCTGCTAATAAATTCCAAATGGCGGCAATTCAGCACAATATTGTAGCCGCTCCCGTCTAAGATGCCGGTTAATTTCTCCTCAAACTCGGGGAAAGAATTTGTATCGAGTATACCGATGATATCAACCACATAAATAAAACGGCTGGCTTCCCCTCGGGTGTTATACACTCTGATTTTAATTTCAACCATGATAGTTTCTGTTTCGCGGCTTCCGGATATTACAATTCAAGAAAATCCTTATGACTCTTTGCGATATCAGCATACTCAGTCCCCGCATAGTCACGAGAAATTGAATCGTACGTTTTACGGGCTTTTTCATAATTTCCTAATAAACCTTGAATACGGGCTAAATCAAGCAAAACGTTTGGTTCGATATATTCATCTTTCGTTTTTTGAAGGATTCCTTCAAGAACTTTTTCTGATTTTTCATATTCTTTAAGTTCTTCGTACGCTTTTGCCAGATTGCTCTCGATAATTTCATAAAATTCATGTTGCGGATATTTTTCCAAAAACAGCTGAAAAACGTTCATGGATTCTTCGAATCGATCTAATCGATAAAGAAGGTTCCCTTCGTAGAACATAATGCCGTCAATGCTCTTATCATCAGCATATTCTGCAATTGTGTTTTGACATATCTCCAGGGCCCTTTCATGCGCTTCGACATTAGGGGCCTGGTAAAGGCTCATAATTTGAAAAAGATTATTTGAGACAGTCAGCTTTTTCCCTTTCGTATGTTTTATCCATCCTACCGCGCAAACGAGTATGACAATAGACAGCACGCTGAATCTCAGACATTCAACACGGTGCGATTTAATCCAATTTACCAAACCCAGAATCGAGTCGACAAACGCGTCTTCTTTCAATCCCTTTCGGTCAATATGCTTAGGCATTTCACTATCCTTTTGATATATTGCGGCTAACAGACTTTATAAAATCATTTATTTTGAAAATAAAAAAATTAATCTTTGCTCCCAAATTTCTCTTTTTCTTTATCTTAGGTTTTCTCCGAAAACCTTTAGACCAGAACCGTGAACCCAATAAGGCCAATTTTACCATGAGCACAGCTCCTGCAAAAATTGGCCTTATCGGGTTCCAGACCCAGGGTAAACCCGTTCCGACTCTCACCTCTGGTCGGTTCTCGTCCTCTCAAAATTAAAAAAATGGGCCCGAGAGGACTCGAACCTCCTGCACATGGTTTAGGAAACCATTGCTCTGTCCTGATGAGCTACGGGCCCTCAATCGTATTGAATCAATGAGTAAATGTCGTAACCTTTCAGCTTTTTTCTCCCCTCAAGAAATTTAAGTTCAACGACAAATCCAATCCCCGCGATAATGCCCCCCATGTCTTCAACAAGTTGAGTCATGGCGCTCACGGTCCCTCCTGTCGCTAAAAGATCATCGATAATCACAACACGTGTTCCCTTCGTGATCGCGTCTTCATGAACAAATAATGAATCTTCGCCGTACTCCAGACTGTACGTTACTTTTCTTGTCTTCGCGGGAAGTTTGCCCGCCTTTCGAACCAAAATATACCCCTTTTCAAGCTTATAGGAAACGGGAGCGCCAAATACAAAACCACGGGCCTCCGGCCCTAACACAAAATCGAAATCAAAATTTTGAAAGTGACTTGTCAGATAATCCACACATTGACAAAAATGAACCGGTGATTTTAAAAGAGTTGTGATATCCTTAAAAACAATTCCCTGTTTAGGAAAATCCGGAACATCCCTGATGACGGACTTGAGTTCTTCAACATTCATAAACACTCCTGATTATTTACCGCTGTAAACCTGGTTTAACTTCTTCGCAAACAGTCACATACTGCCGGATTTTCTTCATGCAAATTTTTTCAATTTGCCTGATTCGTTCCCGGGTCATCCCGAATTTAGCCCCAATCTCTCTTAAGGTCCAAGGAATCCCGTCATTAAGTCCGTAACGCAATTCAATAAGCTTGCGCTCCCGATCCTTAAGGCATGTTAAAAGCTGCCCAATATGTTCCTGCTCTAAGACCAGACGAATATCATCCGGCGAAGAATTATCTTCGTCGGCGATTAAATCCGCCAAAATCCCGGATCCACCCTCAATATCTAAGGGATCATCAAGGCTCGACGGATTCATCATAATTTCCTCGATATTCCTAATCTTATCAAGTGAAACATCTAATGCATCGGCTAGGTCGGCACGACGCGGTTCATGTCCGAATTTATGCATGAGCCGTTCATGCGCTTTTCGATACTTTGAAACCATCTCAGACATATAAACGGGAACGCGGATCATTTTACCTTGATTCATGATCGCGCGTATCACGTGCTGTCGGATCCACCAAGCCGCATAGGTGCTAAACCGGCATTCGCGTTTATAATCAAATTTTTCAACAGCTTTCATGAGTCCCAAATTACCCTCTTCAATAAGATCCATATAGGATAATCCGGGATAATTGTAGCGCTTGACCATCTTTACAACCAAGCGTAGATTCGCTAAAATCATCTTGTTTTTAGCTTGCTTGTTTCCCTTTTTCGTAAGCTTGGCCAGCTGAATCTCTTCCTCATGACTTAAGATAGGAATACGGTTGATGTCCTTCAGATAAAGATCAAAACTTTCTCGATCTGCCATCCATCTCCCCTATGGTTTTTTTGAACTGTTATTAATGGCTGCTTGTGCTGCCGCAAGACGCGCGATGGGAACACGGTAAGGAGAACAGCTGACATAATCCATCCCAATGCGATGACAGAAAGTAATCGAATCAGGATCTCCACCGTGTTCGCCGCAAATTCCGATTTTTAAATCCTTACGGACACTGCGGCCTTTTGTCACACCCATAGAAACCAGTTGGCCGATCCCCTCTATATCCAAGGTAACAAAAGGGTCTTTTTCAAAGATTCCCTGTTCGACATACTCGCCCAGAAAACTCCCGGAATCATCCCGGGAAAAACCGCAGCCCATTTGCGTCAAATCATTCGTTCCGAAAGAGAAAAAGTCCGCTTCAGCCGCGATTTTATCAGCCGTAATAGCCGCGCGAGGAACTTCGATCATCGTCCCAATCAAATAATTGACTTTAGTCTTTTTTTCCTTAAAAACTTGATGGATGATATTGATCGCGTTTTTCTTGAGAATCGTCAATTCCTTTACTGTTCCAATGAGCGGGATCATGATTTCAGGAAAAATACGGATCTTTTGTTTCTTCATTTCACACGCGGCTTCCATAATGGCCCGGACCTGCATATCATAAATTTCCGGATACGTAATCCCCAAACGGCATCCCCGGTGACCCAGCATCGGATTAAATTCATGAAGGGAATTCACAATCATGTTGACCTTGCTCACGGGAATTCCCAGAGCCTCGGCTACGGCTTGTTGTCCTTTATCGTCATGCGGAACAAACTCATGTAAAGGAGGATCCAAAAGCCTAATCGTAACAGGAAAGCCCTGCATCGCCTTAAAAATCCCTTTAAAATCGTCTCTCTGCATCGGCAACAGTTTATTGAGCGCGAGAATTCTCTTTTCTTTCGTCTCCGCGAGAATCATTTCGCGCATGGCAATAATACGATCTCCTTCAAAAAACATATGTTCCGTCCGGCATAAACCGATCCCTTCCGCTCCGAATTTACGCGCGACCTCGGTATCATGAGGCGTATCCGCATTGGTTCGCACTTTCAACTTTCGCATTTGATCGGCCCACTTCATCAACTGAGAAAACTTGCCGCTCAAAGAAGGTTCAACCGTTTGAATGGAGCCGAGCATAACTTCTCCGGTGGATCCGTCTAACGAAATATCATCGCCTTGATTAACCTTCACACCATCTTTTGTTATAAAGTAAGCGTTTTTATAATCGATAGTAATTGCACTGCAACCGGCCACACAACACTTTCCCATACCCCGCGCAACAACAGCCGCATGGCTGGTAGCGCCTCCGCGCGCCGTCAAAATCCCTTTGGCCTTGTCCATCCCCTGAATATCCTCGGGACTGGTTTCAATCCGGACGAGAATAACATCATGGTCGGCTGATTGACTGACAGCTTCATCAGCGCTAAACACAACTTTTCCGACAGCGGCTCCGGGAGAGGCATTGAGTCCCTTTGCGATCACTTTCTTTTCTTGTCCCGGATCAAATGTCGGATGCAGTAACTGATCGAGCTGACTCGGCTCAATACGCAAAACAGCTTCTGTTTTCGTGATCAATTTTTCTTTGACCATGTCCACCGCGATATTAACGGCAGAGGCAGCCGTCCTCTTTCCGGTACGTGTCTGCAAGAAATACAGTATCCCTTCTTCGATTGTGAATTCCATATCCTGCATTTCACGATAATGTTTCTCTAATCGATTTTTGATCTGAACAAGCTGTTTATACACCTTCGGCATGACCTCTTCTAAAGAGGGAAAGTTTTTCTTCCGATCGGATTCATCAATATTATTATTTTTCGCCCATTCTTTGGATCCTTCCAATGAGATCTCTTGCGGAGTACGAACACCGGCCACAACATCCTCTCCTTGAGCGTTGATCAAAAATTCACCATAAAATTTATTGGCACCGGTCGCGGGATTTCTAGAAAAACATACACCCGTGGCCGAATTATCATTCATATTTCCATAAACCATGGCTTGAACGTTCACGGCCGTCCCGATGAGACCTTTGATATCATGCATTTTTCGATAATAAACAGCTCTGTCATTGTTCCACGATGAAAACACCGCGTTAATGGACTGGGCAAGCTGATCTTTGGGCTGATCCGGAAAATCTTTCCCGGTCTCTTTCAGAACAAGTGATTTATAATCTTTGACAACAAGTTGTAGGGCTTCGACATCGAGATCGGTATCGTTCACAACACCTTTTAATTGTTTGATGTTCTGTAATATTTCTTCAAAGTCATGGGGATTAATATCCAACACAACATTCGCGAACATTTGAATAAACCGTCGATAAGAATCCCAGGCGAATCGAGGATTGTTCATTTTTTGAGAAAGACCTTCCACCACTTCTTGATTGAGGCCGAGATTAAGAACCGTATCCATCATACCGGGCAGGGATACGGCAGCGCCGCTTCTGACGGAAATAAGGAGAGGGTTTTTCGGATCGCCAAACTTTTTTCCTGATGCCTTTTCCAATTTCGAGAGATTGTGATCGATTTCAGTTTGAACGAAAGACGGATAACGTTTATTGTTCTTGTAGTAGAGAGCGCACACATTCGTTGCAACCGTAAAGCCGGGCGGAACGGGAATGCCAAGATTTGTCATTTCAGCAAGATTAGCCCCTTTGCCGCCAAGAAGCTGCTTCATTTTGGATTTTCCTTCACCTTTACCCCTACCAAAGAAGTAAACATATTTTTCTTTCCGGGATTTTTTTAAGCGTGCGGGGATTTTAATGCTTTTTCGGACGGATGTTTTTTTTCGGGTTTTCCTCTTTGCAGCCATTCTGGTTCCTTTCGTTAATAAGAGCACATTTCGTCTAAATTCTTGATAATAAATACGTTGGGAGGATCGTTCGCTGAAGACCTCAGACCTCACGAGTTGCTTATGATAGCAATATTATATAGGGTTTTCAAGTACTTTTCGCAGGCTCATTTACATACGTAAGTCGTTAATTATAAGCAGATTAAATTACGCCTCCAGCTCAATTTGGCGAAAATCAATCATTTCCACGAAAGTACGGCTGATTTTCTCAAGAAGGGCAAGCCGGTTTTTTTTCAATACTTTATTGGGGGACATGACGAGGACTTCATCAAAAAAATCATCAACAACAGGCCTCAGTAATACCAGAGCTCCGAGTGCATCATAGTAATCTCTATTGCGATAGGCTTTTTGGACAGGTATTTTCACTTTTTCATATTCATTCCAG
>JADFSZ010000077.1 GCA_022560555.1 PVC group bacterium | reverse complement strand
CAACAAGGCAAAAAACAAAAAAAACGAAGCAAAGCAGAAAAAACAACAAAAAGCACACTAGTAGAAAAAAAGGTAGAAAAACGACGACCTACCCTTACAGTGGAAACGTATCAGTTGCGTGACAAATCTGTAGGTCCTAGGGGAGGAACGAAGTGACGGACCCGAGTGAACGCCGGCCGAAAAGGCCGGAAAAGCGAGCGGGACGTAAGCGGCAGTGAACGAGTGACCTGGATTTCCGATGACCTTTGGTCCTCGAAAACCATGCACGAGCTTCCAGGGTTTCATTTTCGGGATGAAGGGGCCTGCTGGAACGAGACTTTAAGGCGAGCAAGAGTGGGCCGATTCCTAGCGCGGGCATATTTTTCGGGCAAAGAGGTTAAAGGTTCGCAAGTCCAGCCTGCCCCCTCTTTTTGCTTTGACTTCATCTCCTATGATCATTCGAGAAGAGATCAGATTAGTTTCAGGATTCATAAAACTTTTGTAGACCTCTGATGAATGTCATTACGCCAAAAGAAAAAACAATTGCCATCATGCAGTCAAACTATATCCCCTGGATATGATTGCCAAGCAGCTCATCGCTTATTTGCCTACTGCCAAGTACGGGAATATTGTCGGAATGTTCGATTGACGTATAAATTACCGAAGATATAACGAAAATTAAAGGGTGATACATGAGAGCTAATAGAAATAGGAGAAAACCGGATCGGTTATCTCCTGTTTCAAGGTCTGAAGCCTCAACTCCAGGCATTTTATTTTCCAGAAAGATTTTTAGCAAGCCGTTACTTTTACTATGTGGCGCGATTGTTATATTTGTTATTATCTTCTCGGCTGTTCCTATTTACAAGTATGCGCATTATGTTGATTGTGAAGACGCTGCCGTTTATGAAGGGTCGCTCTGGCACTTTCTCCAGGGGCGTGGATTTTGGACCCAATCGGCTGATCAAAACATGTTTGCACAACATTTTGAAGCCATCGCAGTTGTATACCTCGCGTTTTACTATATATTTACAAGTATACACACCCTGTTTATATTACAGACCCTTTTTGCCGCATTGGCAGCCATTCCCTTATATTACTTAGCGCGCAGAATTCTTCATGATGAAGTTCTGGCATGTCTCGTAGGGATATGTTACCTCATTTTTCCGGCGACATCAGGATTTTGTGTCAATGGTTTTCATTATGGAGTGACAGCGATCATATTTTTGGTATTACTATTTTTATTTTATGAATTAAAATCGACAAAAGGATTCTATCTGTGTCTGGCATGCATTCTTCTTTGCAAAGAAGACCATGGCATTTTGGTGGCGCTACTGGGGTTATATTTTCTGCTATACAGGAAAGATTGGCAAAAGGGAATTTTGTGTATTCTTTTGGGGCTATCCTGGTTTATCGTAATCACAAAAGTTGTTATGATTAAGTATCTCGGAGGAATTGATTTTATCAACGATGTTGTTCTCCTTAATCGTTACTCTACGTTAGGAGGATCGTTGAGCTCAATTGTCAAAAACACTTTCCTTCACCCCGTTGATACGTTTGGGTTTGTTGCAGGAAACCCCCAGAAAATGAAATACATCATGTATTTATTTGGACCGCATTTCTTAATCCCCCTGCTTCATTGGCCGCTGATCGTGGCGATTCTTCCCTTAATTGCTCAAAACACTTTGGCTGATTTTACGGGACAGTTCAGTTTAATCAAGCATTATACGGCCACCATGATCCCGGTCATTTTTTACGCATATATTATGGGGCTTCGAAAACTCGGGGGATGGCTTCCTCCTAGGAAATCGCGACAAATGTTAAGAGGGATTGTATTGGCGAGTCTTGCGGTTACGGCAGTTATGTTTTACTATTCCGAAACGTTTGATTACAGTTTCCGTGATAAATCCTTGTTGCAGACGAAAGAATTTCATGGTACGCGTCTCAAAGCGATAAAAGAGATTGAAGAGTTGGTCCCCCCTGAGGACTCTTTGTTAGTTTCTAGAAGCCTCGAACCTCATTTTACGCATCGTAGCGAGGGAGTTTTTGCTATGAAGAAATATAATAACATCGAACCTAAATATTTATTGCTCGATGCAGAATGCGTGGACGTCCCTATCCGGTATCCGGATTTATTAAAATTCATCCAGCGGAATTATAATTTGGTTCATGAAAAAGAAAACATTTTCTTTTTTGCCAGTAAAGGGAACATAAGTTCTGAAGGTCTGTATCCTAAAGTGGCCTGGGATGATTTGCGGCAGAAAATACTATTAGCTCAAATCATAGCCTATCAGAAATTGGTTGCGGATTATCCGAAACAATATTTAATATTTCGCAATAAATTGGCGGAATTTTACATGTATCTGAATGATATGTCGAGTGTTGTTTTGCAATGGCAATTGATTTTACAAGAGGATCCCCTTAATGTGCCGACTCATTTAAATCTGGGCTTAGCGGCATTTCGCACCGGGAATGTTAAAACGGCCCGCAAGTACTGGAAAAATGTTCTTGCCATTGAACCGAAGCATCAGGGAGCGAAAGAAATGCTCGAGCAAATTCGGGATTGATTCTGAGCGGGTTTTGTTGCAATTGAGCTTATGTCATGTGATTGAGGGATGGGTTTTTTTGGATCATTTCATTAGCTGTACTTAAAAAGTAGCTAAACCAGAAAACAATTCCAGTAAATTTAAAACAGTCCTCAATAACGTTTTCCAGATCACTGGGCCCAAGAAGCTGATCCATCCCTGCCGATATGCCTAAAGATATGAGGGCCAAAACAAATAAAATGTATTCTGTCGTCAGGATTAATCGGAAAAAGGCAAGGAGGTATGCTGTCATAATTACAACATAGCTCACCATGACCACCGGCTGAGGAATATGCAGATAATGAGGAAAAATTTGTTCGTGAAATAACAACGCGTCATCAAGGGTTAGCAGGAGACTAAACATTGCTGTAGCCAACAAAAATCTTCCGGGATGGCAATGCTGCTGACGTAATATCAAGCCCCCTATCAGGCAAACGCCGAATGTTGCAGCCCATAACATTATTCCAAGATAAGAAAGAATTCCGACATAAGGGACGGCGTGAAATGTTTCGGCGGGATCCATGGTCAAACCGGACAAGGGTTTTCCTGTAGCCCGGCCGATTGAGTAAACAATGGCAAGTATCGATAAGGTGAACAGTAAGCAGATAAAAATATGAAAACAAGTAGTTAAAAATTTCCTTTTCAACGATACCTCCGTAACTGTAAAAAAACTTTATTTTAATACTAGAACTTTTAAATCGCCAGGTACACACAAAAAACTCTAGAGACTAGTGCTCTGTCAAACAAACACTGATAGCTACGTCGATCCATAAGGGCCGCTTCCTTTTTCGGTTCTGTCATTGTAGATCTTGTATTTTTTCGTTACGGCCACTGAGGGAGAGAGGGCTTTGAAATACAGCCATAGGCAAGCTTGACTTGTGGGGTAAGTGTCAGTAAACTGTAGTAAAGTTGCCATGCTATGAATAGCGCGTCTCTTGCTCAAGAGGCAAGGACAATGCGGGAATCCAGGTGATGTCCCAGACCTTAAGCTCCATTGTCGTTCCCGTTTATCGAACGCGGTCGGTTTTGCATGAATTGGCCAAGCAAGTTCGTCAGGTCTTTCGAGAGATCAATGCGGACTATGAACTCATTTTTGTTGATGACAGCGGTGACGGGGCCAGCTGGGATGTGCTCTTGCAACTACATGCTTCAGACGCAAACGTCAAAATCATACGACTTGATCAAAATTATGGACAGCACAATGCCCTCATGTGCGGATTTCGGCATGCCTCAGGCCAAAATATTATCACGCTAGATGACGATTTGCAATACTCCCCGGGAGATATTCCCCGTCTTATCAGGGAACTTAATGAGTCCGGCGCGGATGTCGTTTACGGAATTCCGCAAAAAAAACTTTACTCTCATTTTCGTAAAATTGGGAGTTTTGTGTATAACAAACTTTTTCGTATGATATTTCGTGTTCATTCCCGGCAGAAGGTGAGCAGTTTTCGCGTCATCCGAAAAAGCATCGTTGATAAGATTCTGCGATTCGAGAGGCCTAATCCCAATATTAACATTCTTCTTGCTAAAACCACAGAGAAGTGGGGCTCTTTGATCATTCAGCACAAAATCCGTTATGAAGGACAATCTTATTATACGTTTCGAAAACTCACACGGTTTTTTATTGCGGGTCTCATTGCTGATAGCCCCCTGTCTATTCAGGCAGCGCTATGGGGATTGGGACTGGTGTTAACCGGTGGACTCATCGCTCTTTGGGGATTTGTGACATGGACTTTTATGCCTGAGATCTTGCCGGGACAACTTCTCAAAGGCGTCTCGATGACGCTGTGGATTCTTGGCGTTGCTTTCGCTTTCAATATCTTCGGAGAGTATCTTCGCCAAATTCTTGAATGCATTTTTAAAAAAACACAATATCAAATTTATGAAAAGCATATCTAAAAATAATTCTAAAACCAAATCCCGACCGCGAATCGCTATAATCGGGAGTCAGTTCTTTGCCAAGCAAATGATACCCTATATCGAAGAAACAGGGCAGGGACAAGTTGTAGGGATGTTTGATGATTTTGAGCCTGCGGGTTTAATCAAATACCATCGTTCTCTCCTGGGCCCTCTCAAGGATGTCCCCTTGTTATACAAAAATGGACAGTTTGATTCCGTCCTTAATGCGGTAGGGTATGCGCACATTGAATTTCGAAAAAATGTGTTTCTGCAAATGAAAAAACATGACATTCCGGTAACAACATTCATCCATCCGGATTCTTACATCGATTCGACCGTGACAGTTGGGGAAGGATGCATCGTTTTAATGAACTGTACGATTTGTGCCAACGTCAGATTAGGTGATAATATCTACGTAGGGCCAAAATCATACATTGCTCATGACGTTGTCATTGGTTCTCATTGTTATGTGGGTCCGGTCGTGAGTATCGCCGGCTGCTCCGAAATAGGAGAAAGTACATTTTTGGGAATAACGTCAACGGTGATTGACCGGATCAAAATCGGTAAACACGTGAAAATCGGGGCCGGTGCCGTTGTTATTCAGGATCTTGCGGATTATGTTTTGGCCGTCGGCGTCCCGGCTAGCATTAAAAAGAATTTTAATTTGACAAATAAGAAGGCTGTCCCATGATGCGAATAAGCTTTGATTCTCAGGTGATTTTTCATGAAATCAATGGTTGGGAAAAAGATTCCGTTTTGAAAGATGTTATTCTAACTTGTGTTGAAGCACAGAAGAAAGCCGGTGAGGCTAAGTGGAAAGATGACTTTCGAACGGATGACAATGCCATAAAGTCCGTATCTCCCGAGGCCCTTGAGGAAATCCTTCGGTCCGGAAAAGATATTAGTGACATTCGGACTGAACAGAATTTATCTAACTGTATGGTGTTTCATACAAAAAATCTGGATGGTACCGTTTTGGATGCGTCCGTACTTGATCTTAGACAACGGGCAGACAAGCTGATTTGTGAGCGTTTAGGACACATTTTTGAAGAGCCGGAAAAACTTCTCATACAGATGAGCGGACATTTTTGGTATCCTCCCGGGGGATACATGGGCTGGCATACAAATTTAAGAAAGCCCGGTTGGCGGTTATACGTCAATTATGCCCAAGAAGCCGGAAAATCGTTTTTCCGCTATCGTGATCCGGATAATGGTCGAATTGTGACCTCAATGGATCAGATATGGAATTTTCGCTTGTTTCTGATTAGCCCCGAGAAGCCATTCTGGCATGCTGTGTACTCCCAGACAAATCGATTCAGCTTTGGGTATACAATACAGCGCAAACCTTAATTCCGGGGGCGTTTCTCATCGAAGTATCGATAAATTCTGTCAATAACGTGGTCTTGAAGTTTGTTCGTTAGCGTATAATACATCGGAAGGCGGAGAAGCGTATCGCAGACGGATTCCGTGATGGGGAAGTCCCCCGGACGGTATCCCAGTTTACGCCCCATGGGTGAGGAATGAAGAGAAACAAAGTGGAAGGTTGCCTGGATGCCGTGCTGATTGAGGTCTTTTCGGAGCGCTTCGCGCGATTTGTTGTTTTCCATCAGCACGTAGAAAATATGTTTATTGGATTTACATGATCGCGGAATCACGGGCAGGCGTAAACACTCTTTTTTGGCTAGTGGCACGAGGTTTTTGTAATAGTAATCGTACAGTTTTTTGCGCTTCTCTGTAATCTGTTGATGTTTCTCGAGCTGACCATAGAGGAAGGCCGCGAGAATCTCTGAGATCTGATAACGGCTACCGATATCGATCCACTCATAATGATCTACTTCGCCTCGAAGGAATTGTGCCCGGTTTGTTCCGTTATCGATCACGATTTCAGAGCGCGTAAAAAATTTCTTGTTGTTGATCACAAGGGCTCCGCCTTGGCCGCATGTGAAATTTTTATCGTGATTAAAACTGTAAAATCCTAAATCCCCCAGTGTTCCTAAAAATTTGTTCTTGTAGGTCGCGTTCCAGCCCTGCGCAGCGTCTTCGATGACATAGAGCCGGTGTTTTTGCGCGATCCTGCGGATGGCATCCATTTCAGCTCCGACACCGGCGTAATGGACCGGAACAATCGCCTTGGTCCGGCTTGAGAGAGCTCGTTCAATGATGCGTTCATCAATATTCAGCGTATCCGGCCTAATATCCACAAACACAGGTCGGATTAAACGCGTGGCAAAGACATTGGCCGTCGACACAAACGTGAAAGCCGGAAGAACTACCTCATCTCCCGGTTCCAATCCTACAAGGTGGGACGCCATTTCCAAGGCATGCGTTCCGGAAGTTGTGAGAAAAATCTTTTTGGCGTTGTGTAGTTTTTCCAGGAGTCGGGTGCATCGGGCTGTATAGAATCCGGCTGACAATTTCCCGGAGGTCAAAACACTTTTGATGTTTTTTAACTCCTTTCCGACCAGAGATGCCTTTGATGAGGGAATGTTCATAGCGACGCCTGCTTAGGGAGCGAATTATTGCGAAGAGGTTGACGATTGATGATCCAGGCGATGTTTTGGAATATGAGTTTTAAGGTCAGTGGTTCTGTTTGAAGACATTCATAATCTTTAATTGACGGAAAACGAACAGCCCGAATAGGACAGAGGTTTAAGAGGAACAGAACAATAAAATTAACATACCAAATAACGAAAACCCTTGGGAGATTTTTTATCATAATCACAAAACTTCCACTGGAGCATCAGCTCAGAATGTTTGATCGGCTTATTTTTGTTGTCTCCCGCAAGAAAAGAATTTAAGAAGAATTTTAGCATAAGAATTAAGCAGAAGCAAGTTGTTTGCTTTTTGTTCTTTAGTTTTGATTCCCTTAAACTTGAAAATGACTTCAGGTTATTTTTAAGACCCCGGAGCATAAAAGAATATGACGGGTGTTCGTTGATTCATTAATGCGAACACTTTGCTTGGGAAACTTGGTGAAATTGCGTGAAATCTTGTGAAACACTTTGTTGACTTAAATCTTTGACATCATTAGAAATTAGGATAAAATAATACATTAAGTAGCGCGGGCATATTTTACCTTCCACAAATGGGGCATGCGAATGGACGAACAAGATCTCAAAACACAGCAACCCTTGTTTTTATCCTTATTCATGTTTTTTGGATTTTTTTGCTTGATGGTGGGGATTCTGGCGTGTCTGGCCGGGCTCTTAGGGAGCGATTTGGGGCTTGGCGTTCAGAAAGATATGTCCGACCTTCACAGTATTATGTCCTTATTGGTGGCTCTGATTGGCCTTGCATTGGCGCTCACGATCAATTTCTATCTCATCACGAAATTTTCCCTCTGGATCCATTCGTTTATCACGAAGAATTTTGTCAAAAAAGACCTTTCTTGAAACTTCCGAACCTATTGATAAAATAAGGACGAAAGCGTTTTTATTAAAAAAGCCCCTTGCTTTGAATAAGGGAAATGGGTTATACGTATTATATATACATGACCGATATAGGAGGCTTGTTGGGAAATGAACCGGAGCTTTGCGAAATGGATATTGGGGAGTATGTTTATTGTCGTTGCGGTAGCTTGTCCCCATGGAGAGTTAAAAGCGCAGTCCCGATTTTTGCCCGAAGACATTTTGTATCGAGTTGAGCGTAATAATAATAAAATTCGAGATCTTAAACTTGAACAAATTTCCAAGTTATTCCGCGAAAAAACCCTACTCAAAGGAGATACCCCGTCCTATT
>JADFSZ010000076.1 GCA_022560555.1 PVC group bacterium | reverse complement strand
AATCCTTAAAAAGCGGGTTGGGTGCGAGTAAATTAGGCATGTCTGTTTTTGTTTGCTTGTTTTTTGTATTTAAGTTCATGATACATGATCATGTCACATGATTATTTATACGGCTATAGGAAATTTGATGAATTCGTGGTGTCGATAGTTGATGAGCTTAATATCATCAAACTGGATATCAAAAAACGGTTTTTTGGCAATTTCAATACGAGGAAGCTCCATGGGCGTTCGTGTTATTTGCGCTTTGAGCCCTTCAATATGATTGAGATATATATGTGCGTCGCCGAGAGTATGGGTAAATATCCCGGGTGTGAGATCGCACTCGTTGGCAACCATAGTCAAGAAAAGCGCGTAACTGGCAATATTGAACGGGACCCCAAGGGCCATATCCGCGCTTCGTTGGTACAGTTGGCAGTCCAGACGTTTGTTGTTGGCATAAAATTGGAGAAAAGCGTGACAGGGCGGCAGAGCCATCCGATCCAGATCCGCGACGTTCCAGGCACTAACAATAATCCTGCGGGATGATGGTTCATGCTTGATGAGATGAATGGCATCTTTTATCTGATCGATATGTGTTTTTTTGTAGAGTTGTTGCGATTCATCCCAGGTAAACTTTTCCCAAAAACGCCATTGATAACCGTAGATCGGACCTAATTCGCCTTCTTTGTCGGCCCAGGCGTTCCAAATCGGGGTGTGTTGAGTGAGAGAGTCCCGGATATTTGTGGAACCGCGCAAAAACCACAGAAGTTCTCGTGCTACACTATCAAAGAGAACTTTTTTAGTGGTGAGAAGAGGAAATCCAAGACGCAGGTCATATTTGGTTTGCAAGCCGAATATCGACAAAGTTCCCGTCCCTGTTCTATCCGGACGTGACTCCCCATGATCAAGAATATGTTGTATTTGATCGAGATATTGTTTCATGTCAAAGGCAGTAAATCGTAAATGGGTATTGGGTAATCGGCACAACGAAATTATACAATAGGATGGTTTTAGAAAAAATCAAAAAGATTTTTAATGCCATTTACTATTTACAATTTACCAATTACGGTTTTATCTCTTGGAGAATTGGAAGCTTTTACGGGCCTTCTTATGGCCGTATTTTTTGCGTTCTTTTACGCGGGAATCTCGTGTTAAGAGCTTTTCTTTTTTGAGGCTGGCTCGCAGGGTATCATCGGCTTTAAGAAGGGCGCGGGCGATGCCATGCCGAATAGCGCCGGCTTGGCCGGAATTCCCCCCTCCTTGGACTTTAACAAGAATATCATATTTTCCCAGTGTCTCAGTGACATTGAGAGGATACATAACAGTCATTTGATGAAGTTTGTTCGGGAAATATTTCTCATAAGGGGAGTTGTTAACTTTGAATTCGCCGCGGCCCGGGAACATACGGACCCTGGCTGTAGCGGATTTTCTTCGGCCGGTACCTATAAAAACGACTGTTGGCATTGGCTGACCCCTATATTTATAGTTGAATCTGTGATGGTTTTTGTGTTAGGTGCGGGTGAACAGATCCGCTATAAATACGGATTTTTTTCATGATCCGTCGTCCCATTTTGTTTTTCGGAATCATCCCTTTAATCGCATGTGTGAGTATGCGCTCCGGTGTATCCTTGAGGACCTGCAAAGCTGAGCGCTTCTTGAGACCACCCAGGTAGCCGGAATGACGAATATATTCCTTTTGATCCCACTTTTTTCCGGTAAAGACCACTTTCTCCGCGTTAATGACGATGAGGTGATCTTCATCGAGCTTATTTGGGGCAAACGAGGACTTGTGTTTGCCTTGTAGAATATGGGCAATTTTTGACGCCAAGCGGCCGACTCTTTTGTTGGTCGCGTCAATAAGAAACCATTTGGGGTCTTGCATTTGTAATCGACTCATGATAAAGCCTGTTAGTTCAATTTAGGATATTTTGATACAAGGTCGCCCAATATAACATTGATGAAGGGTTTTGTCAATTTTTTGTGAGATTAGCTGTTTTTGTATAACATCTCCAGCTTGATGGCGACGTCCTTGTAGGAGATATCTACCTCGTAAATTTGCTTGAAATAGGATTTTGCTCTATCTAAATCATTCATTCTCAATGAGATATCTCCAATCATATACAGCACGTGTTTTTTGGTGGTGTCCATGGTTGTCAGCTGTCCCAGGGCTTTTTCGAATTGTTCTCTGGAAAGGTCATACAGCTGCTTCTTTTTGAAGCAAAGACCAAGGGCCATAAGAGATTGAGTCCGGAGTTTGGGACTTTCAAGAGATTTTTGAAACTGAGTGATAGCCTGATCTTGGAGGTCCTTTTTGAGAAAGAGTTGTCCAAGTTGAAAATACAGATCCGTATCATTGGGATGCAGCTCCATTTTTTTTTGAATCAGTTCGATGCTTGTGTCTTGTTCGAGTGATTCTAGTTCGGATTTTGATAATGTGTTTTCATTGCCCGTGTCGGAGCCGCCCTGAAGCTGCATCTGAATAAAACGGATCCTGCTTTCAAGTTTTAGAACCAAAATGTTTAGATCTTGTGTTAGTTCATAAGCTTTGTCATATAAGGACTCGGCTTTTTGCCAAAGTCCGGCTTTCCCGCTCATGTCGGCTAAAAATCGATACATGGCGTCTGTAGGTTCAATTTTTGATATCAGGGATTCGTAAGTTGAAATCACGTATAAAAGTTTCTCATGGGGAAGAGTTAGGCTTCGGACTTTCTGAATGGCTAGCGCGTCATTGGGCTGATTTTTAAGCCGGTGCAGCATCTCTTGAAGCTCTTTGTCCAAATCTGAATCTTTTATCTTCAAGTCCTCGGTGGTTTGCTTCCCAATCGTCGACTGAACTTTTTTGAGTTTTTCGGCGAGTTCTTTGTCCTTAACTTTATCCGTAAAATCGCCCTGACTTTCCCACCCGCCGTATTCGATGGTTCCGAGAGCCGCTAAATCCTTCATAGCTCGAAGAACATCTTTGTCCTGAGGTTCTAGCAGTATGGCGCTATTTAAACTTTTCTGGGCCATGGCGAAATTTTTTCGTTTAAGGAATATCAACCCCATCATTTTGTAACACTCAAAAGTCTTAAAATTAAAGCCCGATAATTCATCGTAAATCGTAATAGCTGTGTCTTCTAATTCATTTTTTTCGGCAAGTTGCGCTGATAGGAATAGAATCCATTTAGCGCTGGGGAAAAGTTCGAAAGCTCTTTCGAATTCATGAATAGATTTTATTTCTTCGTTCATCAGACAAAGAATCTTTCCTTTAAGAATAAAAAAGATGAATGGCAGAGCGGATTTGATATTATGAATAAGAACATTCTTCCTAAATTCCTGGAGGTGGATAATCGCTAAATGATACATATGACGCGCCTTTGTAAAGTCCGGATAAATCGAAAGGACATTACGAAAAAGAGCGATCGAATAGCCGTAATTCTCCAGCTCAAACGCCGCCTTAGCCTTTTCGTAAAGTTCCGAGACCATATTTTCTTTGACTTTATTTTCTTCGGATGCTGCCATGGGACTCGATGTACTCCTGGGGCTGCTATTGACGAATATTTACGAAAAATGTCAACTTGTCAGGATTATATACTATATTCAGGAAAGGGGGGGGTATTTAAAACCGGGATTTATGCGCTGTATACATAGCGGGATATATTTTCTTGAATCAAGCGGCCATTTTCAGGATTGCCGAATGTGTCGACACGGATGCTTGTTCGGACTATGTTTGTCATGATGCGGTTAACCTTTATCGCTATTTTATGGTTCTGATCTTTGGCGATAACTTCAAGTACGAGAAGAGAAATTTTTTTATTGATCAACGTTGCCCCGTAGGGCTCTAGGCCCCCGCCTGTGAAAGGGGGATGTATCCCGCAAAAAATAAAAGGTGAACAAACCAAGATATGCCGGGGTGCTGAAACCCTTTTTCTGATCCCCGGAGGAGTTGATCCAAAACATAAATAGGGTTCTTTGAAGGCGCCCAAAGAGGGGATTCAAGAACATTGTTTTATTTGCTTTGTCTTCGTGACGCCTCTCATTGTGTTGACATCCCATGGGGCCGAGTCTATAATCGGCCACAATTCAATGAATAAGGAAAAATGAATATGTTTCATTTGTCATTATTTATTGGAATGGGGTAGTAGCTCAGCTGGTTAGAGCGCACGGTTCACATCCGTGAGGTCAGCGGTTCAAGTCCGCTTTACCCCATTTTATAAAACCGTTGATTGAATTACACATTGACTTTTAGTTTTATTCATTCATCTTCAATCATTATTTTAATCATGGGCATTCCGAGCGCGCCGCAAGCCGTCAAATTTTTCACCGGAATTATTTTCAGCCCCGGGAACGATTTGTGCGGGCTTAAAGACAAACTGATAAATAAATGGGGGGGTATTGATTTGGAAAGCCCGGTTTTTTCTTTTACTCAAACGGACTATTATGAGCATGAGATGGGCCCATCGCTCTCGAAAGTGTTTTTTAGTTTTGAGAAACTAATTTATCCGGACAAATTAGCTCAAACAAAGCAGTACTCAAATAGGATCGAGAAGGATTTTGCGGACAGGGGCGAAAATTTTTCGCGTCGCTTTAACATTGATCCGGGATATTTGACACTGTCAAAAATTGTTCTTGCCTCCACAAAAGATTATAGCCATCGTATTTATCTCGGCGATAATATCTACGGAGAGGTCACTTTGCTTTATCAGAATAAGAAATTTGAAACTTTACCATGGACATATCCGGATTTTACCGAGCCTCATTACCACAAATTTTTTTTCGAGATACGCCGGATTTATTGTAAACAACTGCGGTCTTCCGGGACATAAAGGAAAACGTTTCCAATGTCTTTCGTTTTATTTCTTGCCTAGCTACGTTTTATAATATATAATACATGTTGACATAATCATTGAAAATGTGGCATATCGTAAGTGAGCTTTATTAATCATTTTTCATGTAAAGGCTTATGATGAGCGCTTCCCACATAACACAGGTCAAGGTGTATGATTTGACCAAGCAAGAAAGAGAACTTGCTTTTGGTTATATTGTCAGTATCCTCCTCAAATCCCGTATCGCCTGCGGCAAATCCGATGATCAAAAATTTCGAGATGATGTGGATGTCTATATCGCGAGCCTCCTTTTGTCATTGACGGACCCTAAAGCGCAGGAAAGAAACATAAAATATATTTTTATGACGGACGCGGAATTAGTGACAAAGATTGAAAATTGTCGCGATAATTTTGTGAAATATCTTATTTACAAAACAAATGCCGATAATATTATCATGTCTCTTTCTATGTTTGACATCTTTCATTTGCGTGACAAGAGGGGCCGTGTTTCGAATCCCCAAAAATACCGGGCTTTTCAGGGTCGTGGGAAGATTTATTATGAGCTTGCGTCCACGTACCATCATAAGGTTTACCGCAAACAAACAGGTATTTGTGATGCCTTGGATAAGCTTTCGGAGGATTTTGAAGAATATTTAGAAATCATGATCAAGATGAAACGGGAGTTTTTCTCATTCTTTGATCAAATGTGTGACACGAAATTTGATGGGTTTCTGGATTCCCTGAAACAATATGCCCATGAACTGGTCATTGAGAAAAAAACGGATCAGTTTTTGGATGCCTACAGCGCGTGGAAGAAAAAGCACACCTGCCAAAATGAGAAATGCTTAAAAGATGCCGTGCGTGAGCTGGAAATTATTTCTCCCAGTTTTACGTTTGATCTTAAGCGGATTTTGAGCAAGTCCTAAGCTTCAAATCGCCCCCAATAGGGATGAGACCATCCGGGTGAATATTTCCTTGTCCACCAATAGAAATCCCCGTATAATACGCAACCTTATATGGTGTGACTATAGAGGGCATGAGGAGTCTTTGATGAAGCAGGACGGATGTGGTGCACAAGAGTTTTTTTCCGGACATCATAGTTATACCTACGATGACCTGATTTTTCTGCCCGGACATATTCACTTTGCTGTTGATAACGTTAGTCTAAAAACACAGCTGACCCGTAATATTGCTTTATCCCTCCCGTTTTGCTCATCCCCTATGGATACTGTTACGGAAGAGAAGATGGCCATTTACATGGCTCTTTTGGGAGGGATCGGCATTCTTCATTTTAACAATACACTTGAGCGTCAAGTGGAAATGCTTAAACAAGTCAAGCGGTTCGAAAACGGTTTTATTACGGATCCGGTTGTGCTTTCCCCGGATCATACTATTAGCGATATAGAGAAGATTAAGCTTAAATACCACTTTTCGGGGGTTCCCATTACCGAAAAAGGTGAAGTGGGTCAAAAGCTGCTGGGGATCGTGACAAATAGGGACATTGATTTTGAGCCGAATCGAAATCGTCCGCTTAAAGAAGTGATGAGCGAAAATCTCATAGTGGGTCAAAAAGGACTTAGCCTGGAAGAAGCGAATGACCTATTACGAACGTCTAAAAAAGGGAAACTTCCTATTGTTGACAGAGATTATAATCTCGTTGCCCTGGTGTCACGGCATGACCTTTTGCTTAACCGTTCGTACCCTCTTGCCTCTAAAAATAAGAACAAACAACTGATCGTGGGAGCTGCCATCTCAACCCGCGAAAGTGATCACGAGCGAGTGGACGCGCTTGTCGAGGCCGGAGCGGATGTTTTGGTTGTGGATGCGGCTCAAGGGGACTCGCTTTTTGCCTATGAGATGATCGATTATATCAAAAACAAACACAAGGATTCTGTTGATATCATCGGGGGGTACGTTGTTACGATGAATCAGGCCGAAAATCTCATCAAAAAGGGTGTTGACGGATTAAGGATAGGAATGGGCCCGGGATCGATATGTACGACTCAAGAGACCATGGCTGTGGGGCGGGCTCAGGCCACAGCCGTTTATAGGACAGCGTCCATAGCCCGGAAACATGGTGTTCCCGTCATAGCGGATGGAGGAATAGCCAGTATGTCCCATATCGTCAAAGCTCTCGCACTAGGAGCTTCCGCTGTCATGATGGGGATGCTTCTGGCCGGAACCGAAGAATCGCCGGGTGAATACTACTATAAGACGGGTTTGAGATTAAAGCGATACCGCGGGATGGCATCGAAAGACGCCATGAAATCCGGAGGGGCCAAACGGTATTTGGCTGATCAAGAAACTATCCGTGTTGCGCAAGGGGTTTCCGGAAGTGTGATTGATCGGGGGGCACTGGGGGATTTTATTCCCTATTTGGCCAAAGGCGTATGCCATGGTTTTCAGGATTTGGGATATAATTCTCTCGCTGAAGTTCATCAAGGACTTGATAAAGAGACGTTAAGAATGGAAATGCGAACACCGGCTTCTCAAAAGGAGGGCGGCATACATGATCTTTATGATTACAATAAGGAAAGCATTTAAAAGCAGCACATAGTAAATAGTAAGGCTCTAGACTAGCAAGACGTAGCATGTTAGGCTAGAAGCCAATGATACAAAATAAGTTATCAAGATATAAGATCAAAAAAATTATTGAGTACTTTTGCATTGATATTGAGGCCACTAAAACAGCGTATTTAGTACGCCTCAATCGCAATACAGTTAACCGTTACTATAACATCTTTCGTCAAACGATCTTTGATTATCAAACCCGAGAATTTAATCATATTCTCGGAACAGTTGAAGCCGATGAAAGTTATTTTGGTCCACGTAGAGCCCGGGGCATCCCTACTAAACGTGGACGCGGCACACATCGCCAGCCAGTCTTTGGCATTTACGAACGAGGCGGCCGTGTTTATACCGAAATCGTGCCCAACTGTAACAGAAAGACATTGCGAGCTATTATCGTCGGTAAAATCAATCCAAAGAGCATTTTACATACAGATCAATGGAGCGGTTACGATGGTTTAGTTGACGTTGGTTACGATAAACATTATCGTGTTAACCATGGAAAAAGATTTCGTTACAAACGCGCTTGCATTAACGGTATTGAAGCCTTCTGGAGCTTCACTAAACGTCGGTTAAGCAAGTTTAATGGTTATAAACATAACTTCCATCTCCATCTCAAAGAATGTGAATGGCGTTGGAATAAAAAACATGTTACTTTAGTCAAAGAACTTGAGGCTCTGATATACCAAAAAAGATACTGATTCCTACAGTTTTGCTAGTCTAGAGCCATAGTAAATGGTAAATCGTAAATAGATATCAAAATCAAATACTAAACATCAATAAAGGAAGTGTATTATGAAAAAATGGATATGTATTTTAGTTGTGATCTTTACCGCAGGCATATTCTTGCCAGGTTTACTTGAAAGCGATGATAGCCATCAAAAGTTTCTTATAATTCTTCAGGCCGGTACAGAATCGCATGAAGGAATGG
>JADFSZ010000075.1 GCA_022560555.1 PVC group bacterium | reverse complement strand
ATGCTTTGCGGCACATATAGGATCCGCGTCCATGCTGATGGGTTTTAAGTTAGGAACGGCCCCCTCGTAAACGACCTTCCCCGTGATAGAAGCGGCATCGACACACGTTGTCGTCAAAAAGATCGCCATGATAGGTAAAAGGATTGTTTGAATGTGTTTCATAAATGTCCTCCGGGTTTTGGGATGATATTAAGGGCATTCTGCTCTCTGTTTTAAGGAACGATATTGGGCTTTACTTATTCGAATTCAAACCCTTACAGAGATTGAAAATTTTCGATAGAGTAGCTTATTTGGGATTTTGTGTCAAGATGAGATTTTTAATATACTGATACTATTAGACTTGGATGATTTTCATTCGGGGGTGTCCTGAGGGCTTGAAAACCATTTCTTTTGCGTTAAACGTTTTTTTTCAAAGCCTTCTGCCATAATATGGTTGAAGGTTTTGATTTTTTTTTGAAGGTCAAATCCTCTAAACTCACCCCGGCACAGATAGCACACCGCCATATCGGGGACCCTTCGATATAAAAACCAATCAATCGCAAAAAAGAACGGGAGCGAAAGCCCGTATGTCCATGGCACAAGAACAATCGCGACAAACATAATGAGACATCCGATACGTTTATCAAAATCTTTTTGCCGGTAAAACTCTTTACATTCACAGATGGGGCACGTTTCAAATTGATACCCTTCTGAATAAAAAAGCCATTTTTTTTGACATCCGGAGCAGAGTATTTCATTTTGATCCTCAACAGCGTTAGTGGTTGATTGATCACATTCTAAACAATCAAGGATTACCGTTTTCATCGTTACAGAACCCATCCAAATTGGACGAGGTAGTATTTGTACGTAAGCTCCCCTATCATCAAAGACACGACAATAACATAGAGGATCCCGGTGGCCGATTGTGTTGATTTGACTCGAAGCGTCTCCAGAGTCATGAATGTAAGAATAAGTGGAACTACGGATCCGAAAAGAAGGGCGATCCAAAGGAATACCCCATCAAGAGTAAAAAGATATTTTCCTAAACTGATCATTTCACCTCTATAAGTAAAGCTTTTAGTGAGAAACATCACACCATCCCAAATCAATCTCAAAATAACAAGTCCCGTAAATCCGTAAACGGTTCTTATGAGATGTTTAAGATCAAGTTTTTTGACATTCAGATACCAATGCCCCAGATTCATCGCGTAAATGGCCAAGGAAATAACCCAACCTCCGAGAATACACACGGCCATGGATATGAGATTTATGGATGCCGTAGGGAAAATGTCTTTGGAGACAAATCCAAACACAAGCATCCCTATCATGGACATCAAAATCAGCACAATCTCCTTATACTTATCCCGGTCCCACAAAAACCAGGTGAAACAAAGAAGCAGGATGACCCAAGCAATAAGAGTGATCAGAGAATTACGAGGGATATTTAAGGCAAAGCACGCCAGAACTCCCAGAGACGCAACGATGGAGATTAAAGCATAATTGAAGCGATCAAAACTTTGTTTTATCGGTACGCCAAAATGAAAAACATATCCTAGCGGATAACAAATAGCGAAGAGAATAAAAATGATGCTGATGATATTCAAAATCATAGAAAATTTACCCGTATGTTGGGTGGTGGGAATTTATCCGTCTTGATCACTTGGAGACGAAGGATTTGCAGCTTTGGGTAAAACCAGGAGATAGTCTCTCAGCACACGAATCTGCTCATGTTCATCACCATCCAAAATGTCATCCGGGCCGGAGTCATCAAAATATTCAGGATCAAAATACATCGGCATTTTGGTTCCGGGAAGAAGTTTTTGCGGGTTTTTGATCCAATCGATGATCCATTTTGCCTTGAGACGCTCCTTGGCAAGTTCCAAATTTGGAGCCCAACGGTCCGGCGTTCCACCCGGCATTTTTGCGCCCCGAATATGACAATTAAAACAATCAAAATAATCCGGTGAATACATCTTTTCTCCTGCCGCCATCTCTTCCGCGGACAAATCAGGTTTTATTTTCTCGGTAAAGGGAAACGGTTCGTCATCCAGAAAATTGAAATACTTGATCGCCGTATTGATCTCTTCTTCATTAAAATCATACGTCGGCATTCGGACTTTGAGCCAGGGGCGTATTATTGTGGGCTCATGTAAAAAAGAAAACAGCCAATCAGACTGAACTTTTTTACCTTCTCCAATGAGATTCGGAGGGCTGAAACTTGCGGCCAGGGCTTCGGCATCCGCTTCGGTTTTTCCTTGGTGTTTCACAAGCCAATCCTGAATATTCTCCTGTATCGCGCCCCCTTCACCTTCTATGATATGGCATCCCTGACAGTTGTGTTGACGGATAAAAGACTGCCCGGCTTCAACAAACAAGTTTTTGGGTGTTCGGGGTTTTTTCCGGAGATTGGGATCTGTCTTCACAAATCCAAGCAATGCCGTCACAACCGCATCAATCTCTTCATCCGAAAATTGGAATTTCGGCATTCGGGATTTTTCATAAGGGCCCTTTATTTTCCCTTTATCAAAAATTCTTGGATGTTTCAATTTTGTCTGAAACCAGGCTGCCTTGCTATGCTCGATATCCGAAAGTTCAAAAGCAAATTTATGAAGTGACTTGCTTCCCTCTTCCGTCAGTTCGACTCCGATGGGTTTTTCATCTTCAAATCCGGGAATATTGTGACAGGCAAAGCATCCCTGCTGACGAATAATTGTTTCTCCGCTAAAAGCTAATTTATCTTCAAGAGACATGGATTTCAATTTCTCTTCGGCCTCCCATGCGGGAAATTTAAGGCTTAAGAGTTCATGTGTAATGTTATCCATCATGTCTTCGTTGATTTCAGGAACAGACGATTCCATAAATTCCTCATTTGAAAGACTGACGAGATACGATGAGATATCCGCGGCTTCTTGATCGGTGAGTCTGAGATTCGGCATACGAGTATCCGGGTGATATGTTTTCGGATCTTTCAGCCAATGATAGAGCCACTTCTCGCTGGTTTTAGATCCAAAACCCAAAAGATGCGGTCCGAATTCACTGAGGAGATGTTGTCGATCCCGATCTTCATCATCGTCCTCATTGGGACCCTTATGACAGGCAAAACACCCGATAGATGACACAAGTTCTTCCCCGCGAGCCAAATGGCCCACTACAGGGATTTCTTTCATGTCATAGTTTTCACTCTCGGTGTAAAGATAGTGCACAATGGCATGAATCTCTTGATCCGTCCATTGGACAGACTCCGGATCATCATTATTGGATAGTCCATAAAATGAGGGCATCCATGTTCCTGGTCGAAAGGCTTGGGGATCTTTGATCCATCGGAAGGTCCAGTCTTTCGATGTTTTTGATGAGATTTTAGCAAGATTGGGACCCGTTTTAGGATCGCCTTTATATTTTTCGATTGTGTGACAAGAATAACAGCCTGAGCGCTCAATCAAATTGAGACCAAAAGTAAGTTTCTCGGCACCCCGAAGCACTGTTTCGCCGGAATGACACTTAAAACATCCGGCTTCCACATGGGGTTTGGCATGCATAGGGGCTTCCCAAAGATGGAATTCATGCCAACCATATTTTTCCTCCCATTCTTTGGCTTGTTCAGGACTTGAAGGTGTATGCGCGGCACTGACAAAATCCGTGCCTCGTCCGCGACCCGCGTGACAACTCGTACAGCCAAATTCTTCCAACGGGTGCGGCGATCCGCTGGATAAAAAGAGATCAAGATTAGGATGGGTTTTATACGGGTTGTCCGCGTCGGCAAAATCTTTTCTGAGTACTCCCTGATGACATGTCACACAACGATCCACTCTCGGTACACGCATAAAATTCAGATTTTCCGTATCTACTTTCACAACGACTTGTTCAATTCTTTCGCTCGGATTCATAAAATCCACAATGGGCAAATCTCGGAATTTATCCGCCATCCTGTTACCAAAAGACATATGGGCCGTATCGATTTTCGCCAGCATCCGATTTATAACATCAAGTTCATGCGACAAGGCCTCTTTCGCCTTGTCCAACTGATTGATCTTCTCATCGAAAGAACTTAGCTCCTCTTTTTTGAAATCCAAAAGCTTTTTCGTATCTTCGGCGCTGATTTTTAATTCTTTCATCAGGGATTGGGTTTTGGCAAACTCGTCTCTGATATCTTTTGTTAATCCCTCGTGATCTTGGGCGTCTTCATATCGATATTTCGCGGCATCGTATTCGGCCTTGGCGAACTGATGCCGTCGGTTAACGCTGTAATATTCGGAGTCGAGCTTATCAATGTCCTTTTGAAGCGCTTTACGCAGAACTTCTTTCCCCTCAAGTTCCAGGGACGCTTTCTTCTGATCTTCAATGAGCGTTTGGTACTCTTGATTTTGCTCAAGATCTTGTTGAGCGTTCTCATAAGCCTGACGTGTTTTTTCCACTTCCAGTTCACGGAATTCTCTCTGAAAAACCCTCCATTCCCTCAGATAATCTTGGGCAAATACACCAAATACGGCCACACAAAGAATCATGCTGGAGATAGCGAACCACTTATTCAGCTTAGAGATGCTGTAGTATCGCTCTTGTTTTGCTTCTTTTTTTTCAGCCACAGGCGTTCTTTCAAAGTCCTAAATGTTAAAGAAAAATTCGGGAATGGCCACGATATATTTAAGATTCAAGGTCCATCGAAGGTACATTTTAATCGGGAGCGTCACGGATGTCAGGAGCAAGATCACGAACATACTAAAGGCAAATATCCCCATCTTCGAATAGAATTTTTTCAAAATAGTTCTAGCCAAGAGCGGAGGCAGTATCAAATAATATCCTACAACGAATGAAATTCCGAAAAATTCCCTCAGAAAAATATTGTCCGGTAATCCCGTTTTAAGCCATCTGACGTAGACGAGTTCTGACAGATTTATATTAGTCAAGGGAACAACTTTACTGAGGCTCCATTCTTCAAACGGACCGAAAAAGTTCCAGTTGGGGCCGCGTAAAAATGTACCGACAAAGATCAGAAAGACCCATAAAAGGAGCCATCCAAACAGGAATAAGGATATCTCTGTCTTTCTTTCGTTAAACGTATAGTAACCCTGTCCTTTTCTATTACTGTCAATATACGGGATAGCCATCAGACCCAAAACGATAAAACTCGGGAGCACAACACCTGCGAGCCAGGGATCAAAATACACAAGCATCTCTTGCAAACCCAAGAAATACCATGGCGCTTTTGAGGGATTCGGGGAGTCCGCCAAATTGGCCGGCCCTTCAAGAGGCGCTTTCAGATAAATGGACCACACCATGAGCAGAATGGAACAAAGAACGATGGCGATCAACTCAATATAGACAAGATCCGGCCATACGAGCACCTTATCTTCCGGGTCATGATATTCGTTTGGTTTTTGGCCTTCAGCCAAACGGATATCGTTATCGCGGCCCTGTTTCATGCTAAGCCAGAGAAAAAAGATTGTCAAAAAGAGCAGGCCCACAATAGGAACATTATCGGGCTTTGTCACAATCAGTCGAAAATTCTCATCGGTCACGCCCAAACCAAAAAACACAAAAAGGCCGGTAAAAATGAACACCCCTCCCACATTCGTCCACAATAGGTCCAATCGGAGTTTTTTATGGATCCGGTAAAGCTTATCACTCGGAGGAAAGATAAAGAAAAAAACCAGAACAAGAAAGGAAAACATGATCTGGGGTTCAGAAAGGCTATTGATTATACTTTTGAAAGCGTCCATATTTACGTTGGCCCGGATATGCCTCCGTCTTTTCGGATACGCCAAAAATGCACGACCATAAAGATCATTATAATGAACGGGAATCCAATACAATGCAGCACATAAAACCTGAGTAATGTGGCTTCACCGACAAATCGGCCGCCTAAAAGCGCAAACCTCACATCACTAGCGGCATGAACAAGATTGATATCCCCTATGGCCAGAAGAGCCGCGCCGGGCCCCTCGTGTCCAAGAAAAGGGGTTGCTCTTGCCATATTAGATCCGACTGTGATCGCCCAAATAGCGAGCTGGTCCCATGGCAAAAGATACCCTGTAAAACTCAGAAGCATCGTCAGTACCAAAAGGAGAACCCCTATAACCCAGTTAAATTCCCGCGGCGGTTTATAGGATCCTGTCATAAAAACCCGAAACATATGAAGCCAAACAGTAATGATCATGAGATGGGCACCCCACCGATGAATTTCTCTCATAATTCCCAGGGGCACTTGCTCGGCAAGATCTATAATGTCTCCATAAGCATATTCGACGGTAGGACGGTAGTAAAACATGAGAAGAATCCCCGTAACCGTCAAAACCAAAAAAACAAAAAAGGACAAGCCCCCCATACACCATGTGTATTTCACTTTGACGGCATGTTTGGGTAAGCGAACCGGGTGGAGATGGAGAAACACATTATTAAGAACCGCCATCATGCGTTGGCGACGCGTGTGCGGGATCCCCGTACGAAAAATGGACTTTAGGAATTGGGATTCAGCTATTTTTTGAAACATCGTTTTTTTCTTCGGATCAGCCATTGACGCTCCCCTTAAACAGCAATAAAGGACTCAGAATCGCTCCATTGTCCCTTTTCATGTTGATATTTCTTGGTTTTATCCACAAAAATTTGGCCGTCATCAGCCAGAACAATCCGGTAGCGTTCCAAGGGCCGAGGTGCCGGACCTTCAAAATTGATCCCTGTCGACCGGAATCCGCTTCCATGACAAGGGCATTTAAATTTCTTCTCATTGCCAAGCCAGTTGGGCGTACATCCCAGATGGGTACATACGGTTGAAAGAGCGTAGATCATTCCCTTTTCACGAACAATCCATACACCAAATTTTTCTTTCCATCGTTCTGAAACTTCTCCGATTGTATATTCATCGGGATACCCGGCCTTAAAAGTTTGCGGCGGCTCAAAGAGAACATTGGGGAAAAAGAATCTCCCGGCACCGGTTAAAATTCCCGCGGTGGCCACGGCAAAAGCGCCCCATGCCAGAGTCGCTGAGGTTAGAAAAGATCGACGACTGACCTTCTCCTTGGCTTCTATGGGGGGTGTTTTCTCACCCACAGGAGATGCCGGTGGAGACACTTCCGGTTTATTTTGACTTTCCGGATTTTCATTTGGATTTTGATTTATTGCGTCTTCGGTCATAGTCATACTTTATTATAGTGAATTTTGCGTTTGGGTTGAAGCTTTATCCGTTGACATTTTGACAGCTTTCAGGGCCACCCGGCGAACACGAATATTTTCATCATTTTCACTCAATTGGTAAATCGTTTCGTTTAATTGCGGATGATTGAGCAAGATCGATGCTTCAATGGCCACAACTATGGCTTCATTGGCTTCATAGGAATCAACCTCCGGAAATTGAGCTAAATAATCTCTATCTAGGAGATTTCTTAGCACCGAATAGCCTGAATCATCCCCGAATTTGGCCAGAGCAATCGCAGCGTCCCACCGGACATTGACTTCTGTGTCATTCAAAGCTTTTTGAAGGAAAGGCACGCTTTCAGGATTTTGAATATTTCCGAGCGCCATAACGGATAAAAGCCGTATTCGAGTATCAGGATGATTTATGAAATCATGAATGCTTGTTGCTGTGTCCCGTGATTTCAACAGGCCGAGAGCATAAATAAGGGAGGGAAGATTCTCTTCGGATTCCGTAGAAAGGCTGTCTTCAATCGGACGTACAAATGCTTTGATTTCCGAGCGCCCCATAGCAAGTCCCAGATACTGTCTGATGCGCGCATCATCATGCTTGGCATGTTCAAACGCCGCGATCATTTCTCTTACAAACGCTTCCTCGCGCGGAACTTTCTCTTTGTTTACAAGGATTTTGGACAATTCAAACGCCGCCTGCCACCTTTTGCTGAGGGAGCCGACCTTTATGTCCTCAATATAATCATAGACAGTATGCGGCTCTTTGGTAAGGATGCGCACACCCGCAAAGATTAAAACACAAAAAACCGCGATGAGAAACGGAATGATAAAAAATGAATGGACAATAACCCCGAGTTTGCTTTTTTCCTCCGGGGGGTTTTCTTGCAAATCTTTGTCAGCACTATTCATAATGTTCATGCTCTAAATCCGGCAATCTATGGCGATTTTGGCTTTGAAAATCCGGATACTAGTATAATATAAATTCTAAGGAGTCTATCGAATGCGCCTCTTAAAGTCAAGAAAAAAAGGGAACTTTTTGAAGAAAGTTCCCTTTTTGTAGAAAAACAAAAAATACAGCAAATCATTTCCGAATCGAGGTTCTTTTTCCCATCTCCCGGTCAAGATAAAGCAGACCGGGGCCGTCATTTCCTACGCGCTTCAAACTTTTAAGAGTGACTCGAAACAGAGATTCTTCTTC
>JADFSZ010000074.1 GCA_022560555.1 PVC group bacterium | reverse complement strand
GGAATGTTTTGGTCATGGTTTGGGACATGGGTTTGGCTTAGAAATACATGAGTATCCCGTTCTGTCACCAAGATCCCGGGACGTGCTTAAGGAAAATATGGTGTTTACGATTGAGCCGGGGATTTATTGCCCGGGCTTGGGGGGCATCCGCGTAGAAGAAGATGTTCTTGTCACAAAGAATGGGGTATCTGTTTTAAGTCGTTCCCAAAAAAATATCATCGAAATTTAGGACAACCATTTAGGATCGCACTCCATGATGCTCCCCGGAACTAAAATTAAAAAAGGCATGACGATTCTTATTGATAACGTTATTTATGCCGTTGTTGATCATCATTTCAATAAGCCCGGAAAGGGCGGCGCTTTTATTCGATTTAAGCTGAAGAACGTGCGAACCGGGGCCGTTGTAGAAAAAAATTTCCGTTCCGAAGAGAAGTTTGAAAAAATTGTTTTTGAGGACAAAGACGTGGAATTTTTATATCGTGACGGCGATCTTTTTCACTTTATGGATCAAAACACTTTTGACCAGCTGGCGATTCCTCTTGAGAATATGGGCGGCAACGAAAAATATCTTGTTGAAAACATGTCCGTTCAAGTGGCGTATTACAACAATGAGCTTCTGGGTCTGGAAATTCCGCCGTCTGTTGATCTCAAAGTGGCCGAAACGGATCCTGGATTAAAGGGAGATACGGTATCCGGGGCGACAAAGCCGGCGACTCTAGAAAGCGGACTTGTCATTCAGGTCCCTTTGTTTGTGAATAAGGGAGATGTGGTTAAGGTGGACACCTCGGAGGATACTTATTTGGGAAGGGCTTAAGGGGATTTTGTTCGTTAAAGAGAAAAATCAGTTAAAAAGAAAAATTTTGTAGAGAGACAATGAATTTAAAAGAAATACGAGAATTAATTGAACTCATGGAGGATCATGGGTTAACGGAAGTTGATCTGGAAAAAGACGGCACAAAAATCCGTTTGAAAAAAGGTCCGACAGGAGTCATTCAAAGCTCAGACGAGGCTCCTGCCCAAGTCAATCCCGCACATAGCACGACGTCATCTCCCGCGACAATCCCCGCAGAGACGAAAAAGCCTGCCGAGGATGAAAATTTAGCTGTGATTCTCTCTCCCATGGTTGGAACTTTTTACCGTCAGCCGGCTCCCGGAGCTAAGCCCTGCGTTGAGGTCGGCGATCGGGTTTCTGAAGGTTCCATATTGTGTATTTTAGAAGCCATGAAACTCATGAACGAAGTCAAATCAGAATACAACGGAATTATTGAAGAAATTCTTGTTGAGAATCTTCAGCCGGTAGAATTTGGGCAACCTTTGTTTGTGATCCGCAAAAGCTGATCTAATCTTACTCATGATGTTCGTCAAAACACTTTGAAAATCCGGATACGATTATGTTTCAGAAAATCTTGATTGCCAACCGAGGGGAAGTGGCCCTCAGAATCATACGCGCCTGTAAGGAATTGTCGGTTAAAACGGTCCTTGTGCACTCAGAAGCGGATGCCTATTCTTTGCCGGTACGTCTGGCGGATGAAGCAATTTGCATCGGACCGGCCGAAAGTCGCGAGAGTTATCTGAATATTCCTTCCATCATCAGTGCGGCCGAAATCACAGATGTTGAGGCCATTCATCCCGGATATGGATTTTTGGCTGAAGACGCGCATTTTGCTGAAATTTGCAGATCCTGCAATATAGAGTTTATCGGTCCAACGCCTGAGGTCATTTTTATGATGGGCGATAAATCGGCGGCTAAGAAAAAGATGAGTGAAATCGGCATTCCCGTGATTCCGGGGAGTCCCGGCCGTGTGTCGACGAAAGAGGAGGCTTTAGAGATTGCCAAGGAGGTCGGATATCCTGTCATTGTGAAAGCGGTTTTCGGCGGCGGAGGACGGGGAATGCGAGTTGCCCATAATGACATCAGTTTGGCCAGTGCCATGATGACGGCCAAGTCTGAAGCCGAAAAAGCATTTGGAAACGGGGATGTTTATATTGAAAAGTTTGTTGAGTCTCCGCGGCACATAGAGGTCCAAATATTAGCTGATCAACACGGAAATTTTGTACATTTCGGTGAGCGGGATTGCACGGTACAACGACGTCATCAAAAATTGGTTGAAGAGTCTCCCTCTCCTATGGTGGATGACAAATTGAGGGAGAAATTAAGAAAAACGTCTGTGGATGTGGCTCGCGCGGTTCAGTATGTGAATGCGGGTACGGTTGAGTTCCTGATGGATAAAGACGGAACTTTTTATTTTATGGAAATGAACACGCGCATTCAGGTTGAACATCCCGTGACGGAAATGATCAGCGGGATTGATCTTGTCAAAGAGCAGATCCGTATCGCGTCCGGAGAGCGTTTGAGTTTTTCTCAGGCGGATGTGCGTTTGGAAGGGGCTGTGATGGAGTGCCGGATTAACGCGGAAGATTCCGCAAACGGGTTTATGCCGAGCCCGGGAAAGCTTACGGAATTTATTGTACCCGCCGGTCCCGGTGTACGTGTGGACAGCCATTGTTACACGGGATACACGATCCCGACCCAGTATGACTCTCTCATAGCCAAGCTCATTGTTTCGGGCAAAGACCGCGCGGAAGTGTTGATGCGAATGAAGAGGGCTTTGGATGAGTTTATCATCAGCGGTGTCAAAACAACGATTCCTTTTCATCGGGAATTGATGGATATGTTTCAATTTAAAAAAGGCGAGATTGACACGAATTTTATCGATAACATTTGGGGGGAGAAGGGTGTTGGATTCGGTTCGCAAAAGAAATCTTAAAAACGAAAAAAAACAAGATGCCTGTTTGGAAAAAGCTGACAAACACAAAACATTTTTAGCAAGAGATCCGGGGTTGGGGAATCTTCGTATTCATGAACAGGTGATCTTGTCCATCGTGGGTATCGTGTTGACGGAAACCGATGGGGTTTATCCTCTGCCTTACAGTTTTGTGGATGGCGTAATAAAGTTGTTCAAAAAGAAGAAACTAGAAAAAGGTATCCAGCTTGAGGAAAAGGATGGTAAACTCACGCTTCAGCTGTATGTCAAGGTCGACTATGGTGTGAACATTCCTCATGTCATAAAAGAACTTCAACGGAACATTTCTAAAAAGATTCGTGATTTGACAGAGATGGAAGTGCGTCAAGTGAACATTGATATTCAGAACATTAAGGATGAACGCTAGGAGCAGGAAAGCTATGTTAAAAAGAGGTCGCTTTATGCTGGTATTTTACGCGGTTTTTTTGCTGGGGATCGGAGCTGTTATTTTGCTTTTGCTTTTGAGTTTTTCGATCAATGTTCTCCCTGAGGACTCAGAGATTTATCAAGCCTGCCCCGCATTTTTTGATTGGTTTCGTGTGACGATGGGAAGCAGTTTGTATCAAACATTGCTCGTGTTTTTATTCGGGACCGTTTTGTTTTTGATGGGCTATAGCATTCTAAAAATTCTCATTAGCCGAGGGCGTAAAGCTAAGTTTATCTCTATTCGTAATTCTTTAGGTGAAATCCGTATTTCTCTCGCGGCCGTCGAAGAATTTATACAGAAATGCGGAGTCAAAATTGAAGAAGTGCGGGATGTGCGCTCCAAGATCAAGACCAAAAAGAGTGAGGTGCGGGTTTATAGCCGTGTTTCCATTTGGGCCGGATCCAACGTTCCTGATATTGCTGACAATGTCCAAGAGAAGATTCGAAAAAGCATGGAAGAGCTTTTGGGTGTAGAAACAAAAGTTCGTGTTTATGTCAGTATCGATCGCATTATGCCTCAACGACCGGCGAAAGATGATGGTGTTGAGGCGCCCCAAGGAACTCAAGCTCATCCATACCGCTCATGAATTTTACCAAGTAAAGGAGAGCCCTTATGAGCTCTAAACGTAATGATATTGTCAAAGCCATAGAAAGAGATGTGGATTTGAAACAACAGATGATTCAAAGTAATGTGGATGATATTTATCATGTGTTTTCTGTTTTTGTCGAGATATTGAAAAATAACGGAAAAATTGTGTTTTTTGGAAACGGCGGAAGTGCGGCCGATGCCATGCATCTCGCCGCCGAATTTATCGGACGATTTAAAAAAGACCGTTTGGCTCTGCCGGCGTTGGCTCTCACGAGCAATCCGGCTGTGTTGACGTGTTTGGCGAATGACTATGGATACGATCATATATTTGCCCGACAAATCGAGGGCTTGGTGGATGTGAAGGATGTGTGCGTGGGTTTGACAACCAGTGGTCGATCCCAAAATGTGATCTTGGGGCTTGAGAGAGCACGGACGAAAGGGGCAAGTACCATGGTTTGGACGGGATCATCATCTCAAGGACTAGAAAAATGCGCTGATCATCTTTTGATTATTCCCTCGGACGATACGGCTTTGATTCAACAGGGGATGATGCTGGTAGGGCACTTAATATGTGAAATGGTAGAAAAGGAAATGTTCCCCAAATAATATGGATTCGAAAATTCAAAATGGGGATTCTGTTCGGCCCTTGTTAGAAAAAATCAAAAGTGAAAAAAAGACCATTGTTTTCACAAACGGGTGTTTTGATATACTCCATCCCGGACACGTGTATTATCTTAATCACGCGAAAAATATGGGAGACTGTCTTGTCGTAGGATTAAACACGGACGCCTCTGTCAAGCGTATCAAGGGGCCGAAGCGTCCACTTGTTTGTGAAAAAGATCGTGCGTGTGTTTTGGCGTCTTTGACGAGTGTTGATTATGTTGTTTTTTTTGATGATGACACACCTCAGAAACTGATTGAGCTTGTTAAGCCCGACATTTTGGTTAAGGGAGGGGATTATCGAAAGAACGAGATTGTGGGGGCCGATACAGTAGAGGCGTACGGAGGGAAAGTGGCTACAATTGATTTTTTAGACGGATTTTCAACAACCGAAATGATCAGTAGGATCAAAGCGCTTTAAGCGCTGTGGGATCGACCTGGTTTAAGTCAAGGAGGATGTTGTGGGAGAGATGAAACGAATTGGAGTGATTACGAGTGGTGGAGATTGCGGAGGCCTGAACGCTGTGATTAAAGGAGCGGCGCAAATGGCCCTTCGTAACGGGATTGAGATTGTTATCATTCCGAACGGATATGCCGGTCTTTACAACTTGATTCAATTTAAAGAATTGGTGACACTGACGCCTCAAAGAGTTGATTTTATCGATTCGAATCTAGCGGGTTCCGAGGCCGGACATTCTCGCGTGAAAATCAAGAAAATTAAGGATGAGCAAAAGTATCAGCGTATTAAACAGGGTTTAGAAAAATTTCAAATTGACGGGCTGGTGATTAGCGGAGGAGATGATACCGGATCCGTGATGGTGGATCTCGCTAGCCACGGGATCGCCTGTGTGCAAGCTCCAAAAACGATGGATTTGGATCTTCAGCCTTATTCTGTCGGGGGGGACTCCACCATTAACCGTATTAGCCAATTTGTGGTTGATTTAAAAACGACAGGGAAGACCCACAACCGTATTATTGTGGTTGAAGTGTTTGGGCGATATGCCGGACATACGGCTTTTCGGGGCGGCCTTGGGGCGGACGCGGACTGTATTCTCATCCCGGAAGTTCCCGTTGATATGGACATTGTGTATGAACATATGAAAAAGGTTTATATGGGTCGCATTGAAAAAAGCGATGTGAAGTCCGGAACGTACACCATTGTTGTTGCGGAGGGCTTGAAAGATATCAATGGAAAAGGAATTTATGATGAATCGGCCGGATTGGATACTTTTGGACATAAGAAATTGGCCGGGGCGGGTAAATATGTGTGTCAACAGGTTGAAAAGCGTATGAAACAAGATGCCGAATTGCGTCAATTTATGGAGACCACCGGAATGTTTGTTCAGGATCTGTATGAAATTCCTGAGATTCGGGATGTTCGCCCCGGACATTTGGTGCGTTGCGGACAAACTTCTGCTTTTGATGTCAGTTTTGGGCGGGAAGCGGGTGCCGCTGCTGTGATATTGCTGAAGCAGGGTTTATCCGGAGTTACGGTGGTTGATGTGAAAGGCCATCAAGTGCGCTATATGAAAACTCAAGATGCTATTGTGCCAAGATACGTAGATCTCAGTGTTGTTGAATTCTATGAATCTTTGGGCGTATGTTTTGGACGTTCTTCGAAGCAAGATTTCAAAGCCGAATGTGTTGAGATAACAGAAATCGTTGACCGGCATTATTGAGCTTTTAGAACGGAAAAGGATTTTTTGGTTGAAGTATTTGGCTTTTTGTGCTTATAATAGTAGGTGTTACAACTATATATTCATAAACTCGAAAGGAGGAAAGCAGATGGCGAAGAATAAAGGTTTTACTCTGATTGAACTGATCATGGTCATTGTTATTCTGGGAATTCTCGCTGTTGTTGCTGTTCCTCGTTTTATAGATTTGAGAGAAGATGCTCAAGAGGCTGCTGTGGACGGAGTGGTTGGCGCTGTGAGAGCGGGTATCATGATTTATCACGCGGAAGATCTTGTGAACGGTTTTGATCGGTGGCCGGATGATCTTGAGGTTGACCAGTCCAACACAGGATTGTTTGAGGTTGTTTTGGATCAGTTGGGATTAACTGAAAGTCAATGGGAAAACGAGCCGCGTGATTCGAACACATATACTGTTCCGGTAGGCAGCTCAGACCGAACTTACGTGTATGATCCGGCAACAGGAAGGTTTTCCGAACAGTAATAGAAACAAGCTTTTATGAATCTAAGGATTAAGATCAAAGGGAGGCATCCATGGATGCCTCCCTTTTTTTGTTTGTCATCGCATCGCAGCCGGTTTAAAAAGGGGTTTTCACTTATGGAGCTTATTCTTGTTCTCGGGATCATAGGTGTTTTGTCGCTTGTCCTTATTCCCCGTATGCGCGTGGTACCTGCTGTCAGGTTATCGAGTGCTGTGGACCGGGTGATTTCGGACATGCGTTTTACACAGCGTTTGAGTGTCACCCGGCACGCGATTTACGGGGTTTTTTTTGACATTCCGGCTGATTTGTACTATGTGTTTGAGGGGGATGACACAACGGATCAAATCAGTAATCCGCATGATTTGGGGCCGTTTGTGAATCAATTAAATCAGGGAATTTTTAAAAACGTTCATATTGATTCTGCATCGTTTGACGGCTCTCAGATTGTGAAGTTTAATGTTTTTGGAGAGCCTCTTATGGGAGACACCAATGATACGATGGTTGTTTTAGGGGAAGTTGTTTTGTCGAACGGCATTTCGACTCGGACGATTTTTATTGAGCCGGGAACCGGGCACATTCATAATTAGAGCAGAATTTTATTCTAAATCATTCAAGCCATGATAAAATATTGTCCTAGATCCGGATTTACACTGATTGAACTTATTTTGGTCATCATTATTTTAGGAGTGGCTTTGGTTGGGCTTATGGATCAATTTTCTCTTGTTATAACACGCACGGCCAAACCAGTTAGTACGTATGTTGCTCTCAACTTGGCCCAAGGTTTACTCGCTGAGGTTTTGTCCAAAGATTTTGAAGACACCGGTTTGCCGGCCGGTTCTTTCGGACGGGAGGCGGGGGAACTCCTCGCGGGACCTCGAAATCTTTTTGATGATGTGGATGATTATGATGATTGGACGAGTCAGCCTCCTCAAGACAGGCAGGGCCTTGTGTTGAGTGATTTTACCCAATATACCAGAAATGTAATTGTCGCGAATGTATTATCAGACGATTTGGATTCGGATACAACAGACGGAAGTACAGATTATAAAAAAATTCAAGTGCAGGTCTTGTGGTTGTCAGATGAAGAGGTTGTTTTGTCAGGTTTAAAAATCAAAAAATGATTTTTCACTGAAAATGATTTTTTACTGAAAAAGTGTTTTCTATGAAACAGTTTTTTTAATGAAACAAGTTTTTTAATGAAAAAGGTTGTTCAATGAAAAAATCCCTTTGGGGCGCTGTTTTCGGCTCAAGTCTTATTCATTTGGCCTTTATGTCCGGCATGCCGGGCGGGTTTTTTAACGCGCACGATACAAAAGAAAAACCGAGAGCGCCCATCATTGTTCACGCTGTTTTTGAGGAATCCGTTTCTGAGGCTGAAGACATTTTGGATGCTCCTCCTAATGAAAAGATTACGGAATCAGACCGAGCGCATCCGCTGGATGCGCTCAGTCTGAAAAAAGTTTCTCAAGAATCCATGTTATTAGCCAAACTGACTTCTGTAGAAGCGCATCCGTACCGTCTTGAACATCATAATCCGCTAAACCCCTTACCCAAAGAGCTTGTTTCATTGAAAAAAGTTATTTCATTGAAAAAAGCTGTTTCATTGAAAAGACCGGAGTCTAGGATCGATAGGATCAAAAAGAGCCCGGATCTGCTCACGATGGGACTAAAGATAAGA
>JADFSZ010000073.1 GCA_022560555.1 PVC group bacterium | reverse complement strand
CCACAATCCGCCCGAACAAATCGTTCGCCTCAATATTTTCAATAATCTGGTGGATATCAATATCATTCTCCTCAAGATCTTTGCGAATATGCTCCGGAAGAAAATTTTTCGCAACATACAACACAGCGAGAGGACTCCGAACACGGAACTTTGGTTTTTCCAAATCTTGTTCAAAAATTTGAATCGTCAAATATTTTTGCGGCACATTCTCGGCCGCGCCCCAAGAAGACAGCCCCGTCGCAAGGGCCACCAAAAGAAGCCCCCCAGTATGTATCCCGAATTTCATAAACCGCAATATACCCCTTCTACCCGGGTTTCACATGAACAGGCCCTATTATAGCTCATCTGAGCGCAAATTCACAACCCAGTTCGCCATCGGTATTTTCCCTATCTTTTTTTGGCAAAAAACGTATGATATTTTTTCCCATGCTAAATTATTTTCCCTATCCTTTACACGAAATATTAGCCCGCTGGCGCATCAAGCACGTGATGAAACTGGCCCTACCCATCATCGGCGGGATGAGTTCACAAACACTCCTCAATCTGATTGACACAGCCATGGTGGGCCGCTTAGGCGCCCATGATGTAGCCGCGGTCGGCATCACATCCATCGCACTCTGGGTTATCGTCTCGCCCCTTCAGGGGTTCAGTTCATCCGTTCAAACCTTAACGGCACGCCGGCTCGGTGAAAAAGCTCATACGCGTCTTCACGAAGCTTTGATTACGGGACTCTACCTCATAGTGCTTATCGCCTTTCCCATGACCTATATCCTTTATAATTTTATACCACAAATCGTTCCGTTTTTTTCCGGCGATTCCGCTGTCGTTCACATCGGAATCGGGTATATGGGTATTCGCATTCTCGGCATCCCGTTTGTGGGCATGAATTTTGCCTTTCGCGGATTCTTCAACGGTCTTCATAAATCTTCTGTGTATTTACAAACCCTCTTATTGATGCATGGAACAAACATTGCATTAAATTACGTTCTTATCTTCGGTAAATTCGGATTTCCAAGGATGGAAAGTAAAGGCGCGGCTCTCGCCTCCCTCATCGCAATACTGCTTGGAACCTGCAATTATCTGCGCCTTCTTATAAAACATAAAACACCCCATTTCCGTTTCACACCTAAACTCATCACATCAACCTTGTTAAAAAACCTCCTTTCGTTATCCATCCCCATGAGCATTATGGGTATTTTTCTCTCCTTCGGATATCTCGTTTTTTACCGCATAACAGCTATCCTCGGAACAGCCGAATTAGCGGCCACCAACATTTTAGTCAATCTGATGCTGGCCTGTTTTCTGCCGGCTTTAGGCATGGGATTGGCCACAATTTCTCTTGTCAGCAAATCCCTAGGGGAAAATGATCCCCACAGCGCTAAAATCTGGAGCTATTCAACCCTTATGATCACTGAAACTTTTTTGAGTATCATCGGTTTCCTTTTTATCTTATTCCCGCGATTCTGGATCCAAATCTTTATTGACGATCCAATCGTTCAGGCCCTCGCGATCGTTCCGCTTGTCATATTAGGCTTTATGCAGTTTTTTGATCCCCTTGGAATTATCTGGATGCATACGCTTATGGGAGGCGGCGCGAATAAACAAGTTATGAAATATACCATCCTCGTCCAGTGGGGACTTTTTCTGCCGGGGACGTTTCTGTTGATTCAATATTTTTCAGGAACCCTTACGGGCTTATGGGTGCTCATGGCCCTGTATCGTTTTATCCTGATGGGAACTTTTTTACGGGGATTTCTCAAGGAGAAATGGCTTTCACAAAAAATCTGAATAAACCCTCTCATCCATCGTCATTATGTCTAAAGGAAACCGAAAAACACCATAATGAGAAGGGAGGCGAACATCATGAAAAAGTCGATAAGCATCATCATCCTTTTGATGTTTTTGGCCCAAACCAGACCAGCCTATGCCGGGGAGGCATGGCCGTGGATTGTAGGGGGGCTTGCCGGCATGGCTCTATTAACCAGCGCCGTCCATCATCAAAACGACCATTCAACAACCGTTGTAACTGAGACCCATTATGTCCCTCAATGGCCTCGGCACTATACCCATAGGTGGTATTCCAAAAGACGACACCATAATGGCCATGAGGCATATCCGCCCAGTCAAATTCGCACATGGCATCCAGGGTATTATAGTAACGGACACTACCATCATGGGTACACCACATACGAATCTCTCTGGGCTTTTGCCTACTAATTCATGACTGGCTAGGCAAAGCCCTTTGTAACAGGGCTTTGCCGCTTATTTTTTTTCCTAATTTTATTGTAAAGCGACTACTATCAATGTTTTACAATTTATTTTTTCCACGAATAGGGGTTGACATACCTTATTAAATATGTTAAATAAGTATGTAAACCATGTCGCAGGGTCTGTAATTTCTGCATTTCTAGAAATTTCTGAAAAGAATTATAGAAAGTGAATTTTAGGAAAATCGCCACGACAACGCACGATCATATGTTCATTGAAGGAGATTATCCATGAAACGACATCTTTCTCAATTAAGCCTCATTCTTCTGGCAATTCTTATATGGGGGACTCCCTCAGCTCAAGCCAAAAGTTTCTTTGAAACCGACATCCAAGGAAAAGTTGTTGAAGAAGATGATGTGCTTTACTTTTTAGGTGAAAAATACGATAAAAAATTTCAGCTCCCCGATGATGTCGATCCGGACATTAAAGATTATCTTAACGAACCCATTCACGTTATTGCCGGTGGATTTGACATGGAACAGGCAAAAATGTGGATCCTGCGGTTTTTTGTACCCCGCACGCATGAAAAAATCCAGATCTTTCCGGGACACCCCGGGACATCAGCCGACAAAGACGTGCAAGACATTACCGATAACCTCAAAAAATACGGACACCTTTATGTCAGCAAGCTCGAATTGGATATCACCAACATGTACCTATTCAACTTTGCAAAATCCTTAAAAATTGAATTGGAACCTGAAGAAGAAAAGGATTTGTATCCCGGAACTCCCGGCGCAAAAGCCCTGGTTGAAATACAAGAAGAGCTTCTTGACACCAATGCTCATACCGAATTAGACGCCCCTTTAGGTGAGGATGCCTCTGCCATTTTGGACAACATGACCGGTGCCCAAGGGGCTGCCATTGAAAACCGTATTTTAGATTTTGCCTCCGCCCTTTTTACGAATACATCAGGTTCGTCCGTAGAGGAAAAAGAGATTACGATTTTAAGCATGGAAAAAGTTAAAATTCAAAAATCACCAACCGGCCCCATATCCACCGTCCTGCTCATCAAAGTAAGTTTTCAGGATGAATCCGCCTATATAAAAGCTGAGTTAAACGAAGATGAATCGGACATCGCGAAAATTGAAAGTTTAGAAGCCTCGGATAACCTTGTGGGGGCTGTTAAAGCAAGAAACGTTCTCGCGTCCAAATTAGACATAGAAAACAAGGAGGACATTACGATTATCGAAACACTTTCGACCGTCAACCATGTTCGAGATAAACCTAAGGGCTCTTCTGAGTCTCAAACGAGAATCAAAACCCAAGAAGTTGCCCTCAAAGTGGATGACGAGGTCTATGTCATCCAAACAACATACATTGAAATTGTCAAAGCCTCATCGGACGAAAAAACCCCGGCCTTCGACAGGTCACCAGAAACTTTGACCTCAGCCCCTTACACCCGAATAGCCAAAGAGCAGTCACAATCCATTATCACCACCTCCATAAGCAAACAACAGGCACAATCCGTCGTGACTATCCGAGAAAAGTCAAAAAAAATCCGGAAGGTCGTTCCTGTGGTATCGCCATCAACCCCGACTCCTGTGCAACAGGGTAATGGAGTCTGGGCCTTGTTTCGCCTAGTGCTGCCGAATCATCCCGTAAAGAGGCTCGCGCTTCTTCATCAAATCGAAGACAATACACCGCCGGCGCAAACTCCCGCAGATTCAAGCGATGACAAAAATGAAGGGATGAGCAAAGTTGAAGAGTTGGAAAAAAGAATTGACGCACTCGCTCTTGATGAACGGAGTCGTGCATTAAAAGATAAAGAGAATATGAAACGATCCTCATTAAAAGAGAAGAATGCACTAAAATCCCATGGTGTCACACAGGAAACTCAAAAAAAGACCAAAGAAAAGCAAATGGGCAAGAAAGGTTCTCGCTGATTTTGCTTAAAAGTAAAAAATCCTCCAAAACATACCGTCTTGAAGGATTTTTCTCATCACTAAGAAATATATTTCCGCGAAACCCTACTTAGCAGTCGCTTTCTTTTTAACAGCGTTTTTTACTTTTTTCACAAAAGATTCCTTTTCAGGTTTCTCTTCGATCTGTTTCACATTTGTCGCGGACTCTTCTTTTTCTTTCTTCTCTTCTTTTACAATACGCCGCTCGGTCAACTCAATCAGAGCCAAGGAAGCCCCGTCTCCTTTACGATATCCGGACAGCTTGATAATGCGCGTATAACCCCCTTTTCGTCCGTCATAGCGCCCTTGGATATCATCAAAAAGCTTCTTGAGCGCTATTTTATCGCGGAGTTTTTTGGCAGCCAATCGACGCGAGTGAAGATTTTTTCTTTTGGCAAGCGTGATTATTTTATCCGCCTCACGAGACAAGGCCTTCGCGTGCAATATGGTTGTTTTAATCCGTTCATGCGTAAAAAGACTCGCGAGCAAATTACTAATGAGAGCCCGGCGATGGCTTGAATTGACCTGAATTCTATATCCTAAACTACGATGACGCATAATTTTTACCCTTCTTTTCCCTGAGGTTCTGCTGTTGCCTGAGGTTCTGCTGTTTCCTGAGGTTCTGCTGTTTCCTCAGGTTTTGCCTCAGGGTTCGCTTCAACAGTCACCTGCATGTTTAAACTTAGACCAACGGATTGTAAAATCCCCTTAATTTCATCCAGCGACTTTTTTCCGAAATTTCTATATTTCAACAGGTCCTGCTCCGACTTGATCACAAGCTCTCCGATTGTATTGATCTCGGCATCCGTGAGACAGTTTGCCGAGCGCACAGAAAGCTCCAGCTCATCGATGGGCTTCTTCATCAACTGTTCCATAGGATCCTGCATAACCACTTCTTGACGTTCTACTTCAGGCGTTAAATCAAGATCAACAAAAATTTCCATATGTTCTTTCAAAATCAGGGCTGAATGGACAAGCGCGTCCTGAGGATGAATCGAGCCGTTTGTATAGATTTCAATAATCAATCGATCAAAGTCCGTCACTTGTCCCACACGGCTGTCATCAACAAAATAATTTACACGCGTCACAGGAGAAAAATTGGAATCCATAGGAATCACATCGATCACCTGCGGTTCTTTTTTGTTTCGATCCGCGGGAACAAAACCACGGCCAATCTCGAGATGGAGTTCCATTTTGAGATTAACGGCTGAATCAAGCGTGCACACATGCTGCTCGGGATTGAGAATTTCGATGGTCCCGTCAAGCTCGATATCACGGGCCAACACATCTCCCTTTTTATTGATATTAAGAAAAAGGGTTTTGGGCGTTCTCACGGACGAACGAAATACAATTTTTCTCAAATTAACGACAATTTCGGGAACATCTTCGAGAACTCCTTCGATCGTCGTAAATTCATGAGAGACAGTGTCAATCTTAATATTTGTAATGGCATAACTTTCCAACGATGACAAAAGGATTCTTCTTAAAGAATTCCCTAATGTGTGTCCAAAACCGCGCTCAAATGGTTCGGCAATAAACTTACCATATTCTTCGGTAAGAGATTCCGTGTCACACGCAAGCCGTTTCGGCATTTCGAAACATTTCCACTTAATAACCATATTCAGACTCCCTTCTTAATGCTAGCTTTATCCTCGAAAATATCTTCGGATGTTTTTACCTTGAGTATAATTCAACAATAAGCTGTTCTTGAATGCTCGCGTCAATCTCATCCTTAACAGGATAGCGCGCGATCTTTGTTTCAAATACATTTTCGTCAAACAAAAGCCATTCGGGCCTCTCACGTCTGGACGTTAATTCACGAATCTCTTTCAAGCGCGCGTTTCGCTCGTCGCTTGGCTTAACCGACAATACGTCTTCTTCTTTTAAGGTAAATCCCGGAAGATCCACTTTTCGGCCATTCACAAAAAACCAACCGTGCTTCACCATTTGCCTGGCCTGCCGGCGGGAATTCGCAAGGCCCACACGAAACACAAGATTGTCAATACGTCTTTCAAGAAGCTGAAGAAGATTCAATCCGGTAATCCCTTTCATTTTTTCAGCCACAACAAATGTATGATGAAACTGCTTTTCTAAAAGCCCGTACTTTCTTTTGAGTTTTTGCTTTTCTCTGAGCTGAAGACCATATCCCGTCATTTTTCGCCGTCGGGCGCCATGGATCCCGGGCGGTTTAGGTCTACGCTCTATCGCGCATTTATCAGACTCACACCGGTTCCCTTTGAGAAAGAGCTTCACTCCCTCCCGGCGGCATAGTTTACATACTGGGCCAATATATTTTGACATATCTCTTACTTGCTCCTTTCTTAAACACGCCTTCTCTTTGGAGGACGACACCCGTTGTGCGGAATGGGTGTGATATCTTTAATAAGGCTGATATTGAGTCCGGCCGCCTGTAATGAGCGGATAGCCGCTTCCCGACCGGCCCCGGGCCCTTTAACATAGACTTCAATTTCCTTCATTCCATGATCCATAGCTTTTCGGGCAGCGGCTTGCCCGGCAATTTGAGCCGCGAACGGCGTAGACTGTTTTGAGCCGCTAAAACCAACAGCTCCGGCAGACGACCATGAAATCGTATTTCCTTTTCGATCTACAATGGTGATGATCGTATTGTTAAATGTGGCCTTGATATACGCAATGCCGGACGTAACATTTTTAACAATTTTTTTTCGACGTCCACGTATTGTTTTTTTCGGTGCTTGTTTTACCATAACTGATTATCCTTTCGATGGCGGTTTTGCTCTGCCAGCCATGGTTTTTCTCGGCCCTTTTCGTGTCCGGGCATTTGTATGAGTCCTTTGACCATGCACGGGCAAACCTTTTTTATGACGCTGCCCTCTGTAGCAACCGATATCCATCAGTCGTTTGACATTCCCTGTACGTTCCCGTTTTAAATCTCCTTCAACCTTAAAATTCTTTTGAATCACACTCGCAATTCGGCTCACTTCCTCTTCCGTGAGCTCTTTGGCACGGACATCTTCCTTGATGCCGGCCGTCTTTAGAATTTTCTGAGATGTCACAAGCCCAATACCATAGATATAGCGTAAGGACGCCTCAATACGTTTTTCTTTCGGGATATCAATTCCAACAATTCTTGGCACTTTAGCTCCTCCTTCGTCGTCGCTGTAAGTTCGGAGTTTGGCGTTCGCCTGGATTTCCGATGGGCTTTGCCCCTCGAAAACCATTCACGGGCTGCTCGGGCTCCAGTTTCGGGTTAAAGAAGTTCGGAGAAAAAATCCAATCAAACATGTTTTGAAAACTCACGAAATCACGTTCTCCTCTTTTTGTCTTTTGTTTCTTGTCTCTTGTCTCTCTTTTTTTGCCATTTACAATTTACAATTTACGATTTACAGAATTACCATTTACGATTTACGAATAACGGCATTTCATCCTTGGCGCTGTTTGTGCTTTGGGTTTGGACACACAACCCTAACAACGCCGTGACGTTTAATAATTTTACACTGTTCACACATACGTTTTACTGACGGTCTTACTTTCATGTTACTTCTCCAAATTCTTTTCTTAAATCGTTTCCGGCCTCTGTTCTCTCACTTCTAAACTCTTTACTTGTACCGATAAACGATTCTTCCTTTCGTTAAATCATACGGGGACATTTCCAGTTTCACTTTGTCACCCGCTAATATTCGAATATAATGCATTCGCATTTTTCCGGAAATATGCGCGATCACTTGATGTCCGTTCTCCAGCTCCACACGAAACATCGCGTTACTCAGGGGCTCAACTATGACACCCTCAACTTCTATGGGTGCGTCTTTCGCCATGTTAATATCTCCTGCCCTTTATGGGTAAGGGCTACCGTATGTTCAAAATGGGCTGACGGTTTTTTATCCACGGTTTTGACAGTCCACTTATCATCATTATCAATTCTGACATCAGCACAACCCGCGTTCACCATCGGCTCAATAGCAAAAACCATTCCTTCTTTAATGCGCGCGCCGTGCCCCGGTTCACCAAAATTCGGAATTTGGGGATCCTCATGAAGCTCTGAGCCGATACCGTGTCCGACAAAGTCTCTCACAATAGAAAACCCATGACCTTCAATCACCTTCTGTATAGACGCGCAAATGTCACTCAAACGATTGGCAGTAGTCATCGCTTCAATCCCGGAAGTTAAAGCTTCTTTTGCGGTATCG
>JADFSZ010000072.1 GCA_022560555.1 PVC group bacterium | reverse complement strand
ATCAATGCCTCGAGCCGCGATATCCGTAGCCGCGAGAATGCGATACTTCCCGGACTTAAACCCGGCCAGAGCGGCTCTTCTTTGGGCTAAAGTACGATCCGAATGAATAGCGGCCGCCGAATGACCCATATTCTGAATCTGGCGAATCAACCGCGAAGCTCCGCTCTTCGTACGGCAAAACAACAAAACTGACCCGCGATATTGGGCAAGTAATTTTTCTAAAAGATCTCTTTTTTTATCCCGGTGGACAATGAACATCTCGTGTGTGACTCCCTCAGCCGCCGTTCCTGACGGGGCCACCTCCACATGAACCGGGGTTGACATGTAAAGGGATGTCATTCTCACAATGGGCGGCGGTATGGTTGCGGAGAAAAACATGGTTTGCCTTTTTTTCGGAACTCCTTTTAATATTGTGTTGATTTGCGGAGCAAACCCCATGTCCAGCATGCGATCGGCTTCATCTAACACAAGAATCCGGATATCCCGCAGATGAACCTTTCGCTGCTCCATTAAATCAATGAGGCGTCCGGGCGTGGCAATTAATATCCGCGGGTTTTGATGCAAAAGCTTGATTTGTTTGTGCACAGGTTCACCACCAACGAGTGTCACGGTTCGGATTTTCATGGTTTGTGAAATCTTTAAGATACTCTCCTCGACTTGATAGGCCAGTTCACGTGTCGGCACAATCACGAGACCACGTCCTTTTTCATTGGCCAATCGTTGGATCATGGGGATGGCAAACGCCATGGTCTTTCCTGTTCCTGTTTGCGCAATCCCTATAACATCTTTTCCCTCATTGGCAATCGGTATCACCTGATGTTGAATCGGGGTTGGTATTGTAAATTTCAAAGCCAATATGGTCTTGATCATTTGGGGCGCAATACCTAAGCCATAAAAATCGCTATCTGTCTGATGCATAACAAACCTTTCTTAATGGATATACCAAAGCAATTTACTCTGATCTCTCTTTCATTTCAATGTTTCTTTCCCTGAGACGTTCATTTACCATATCGCGCAAGCCAATAATATCCAGTGCATCTTTGGCTCTTACGTATTCCGGCAATATTTGATCGGTACTCATAAGAATCCCGGTCACAGATTCGGCCGTGGGCGACGCGTGTGTGCTTTTGAAACGAAGCCAAAGATTGAGTGCGGGACTTCCGCACAACCATTTATCCTCTAAAAACACCATCACATCGGCCTTGTGCACAACGAGACTTGTCATAGCTTTGTACGCGAGATGAATAATATCCGGATATTTGTGATTGGCTGTTTTTTGGAGCCAATCCGCGTCCTCAATAAACCCATCAGCGCGCATACGTCCTTCAGACTTTAATTGCTTCACAATGGCCTCTAACTCCAAGGGATCGCCATCTTCAATCGTATACCGGTAAAAATTTTCATCCTTGGATAGGGTTGCTTGACCATCCTCGGACACCAAAATAACATCGTCCGTATTTTCATCATGGTACATGGAAAACAATACTCCATCCAGCCCCTTGAGAGATTCGACAATTTTGGGTTCTGTCTCGGCATGGGTGTAAAGATAGGCCGCGTTAATAAGTCCGGTCGCTAAAATATAAATATCCCCTTGGTCATACACACCGTCTGATCTCATCTGAAACCCCTGATCTGTCAGAAAATCCTCAATCGCAATCCGGTCGCTTTCAACGAGATTATTTCCGTGATCCGAATAAAGGATGATTTCCATATTTCCCTGAAACTCATGATAAATTTCCTGCAGCCCAAGATCAAACTTTTTGAGCAAGGCCACTAATTCTTCGCCCCCGAATTTATGACACAGAGAATCCGTGGCATCTAAATGCAGCATAAGTAAATCCTGCTTATCATACAATCTTCGAATCACTCTTTTCAACGCCCTCACATCCGCGGTTCCTGTTTTTGGTAACATATAAAAAAGACCTTTGTCAGGAATGGGACTGATATAGTCATAAATGTCATCCCAAATAGCAATTTCATCCCCATGCAGAAGACTTCCTTCCAGCCGATTGTTGGTCTTATTAAAATAACTGAGTCCGTAACCGCTGGGATACCGCACACCCAAAAATTCCGTTAAAAACATTTCTGTTATGGCCGGCAACACCGAAAAAAGACGCGACGGCGGGCGGAACATCTGAAAATACCCTTGATCATAAAGTTCTTTCATGAGCGAATACGGAACCCCGTCTAATCCGATAAGGATCTTTTTCGGATGTGCTTGTTTCGCAAGCTCAATGATGATGTCCCATGAACCATCCTCATTGATATCATAGCGCAACTCCTGAACCCCTCCCTCGGTAAAGAGCACCTGCTCATAATCCACACGAGTGTCCCGGTCGATGTCATACACCAACACACGGTTATCACCTTCGTGATACGTCTTAATAGGAGTGGGAAAATGAGAAGCCTTACATCCCACTGTCAACAAGAGAATCAAACAGGTTAGGGCGAACAACACATGGTGTTTTTTTATTTTGATAATAGCCGGGATTTTATTCATGAGGGTTTATAGATACTCCGCGATTTGAACAGCATTTGTCGCGGCTCCTTTTCGCAGATTGTCGGACACAACCCAGATCCAAAACGCGCCTTTGACATAAGCGTCTTTTCTGATCCGGCTCACGTAAACCGCATCTTTGCCTGAGGCCTCAATCGGCAAAGAAAACCGCTTGGCCTTCGGCTGATCAACAACCTTAATCCCCTTGGCGGATTTCAATACATTCCGGATCTTACTAACATCCGATTTTTTCTTTACTTCAATATAAATCGCTTCCGCATGACTGTTCACCACAGGAACACGCACACAGGTCGCCGAAATTTTAATTTTGCTCGTATGTAAAATCTTGTGAGACTCTTTAACTAGTTTAATTTCTTCCGACGTATACGCATCTTCAAGAAATTCGCCGATTTTTGGAATCACATTAAAAGCAATTTGTTTACCCATGACTTTTGGTGCCAACACGTCCTTCCCCTGAAGAACCGCTCGAGATTGACTCCGCAACTCTTCAATAGCGGCTTGCCCCGCGCCCGAAGCCGCTTGATAAGTGCTCACAATCACGCGTTTCAAACCAAAAGCCTTGTGAATCGGATACAAGGCCACCAGCATTTGAATCGTCGAACAATTTGGATTCGCGATCAGCCCCCGATGTTTTTTAATGTCTTCGGGATTTACCTCCGGAATAACCAAAGGTACGTCTTTTTTCATGCGAAAATCTCCGCCGTTATCCACCACCACAGCCCCTGCCCTGATGGCCGACGAAGAGTACACCACGCTGGCACCCTTCTCCCCCTCCGTTCCTGCAAAGAGCGCAATGTCAATCCCTCGAAAACTTTCATGATTGATTTTTTCCACGTTGAAAACTTTCCCGTCAACACGGATCTTCCGTGCCGTGCGGGCTAAAACTTTCAGCTGATCTACAGGAAACTTCCGCTCTTTCAAAACCCTCAGCATCATCTTGCCGACGGCCCCGACACCCACAACCGCCACATTTTTATATTTAGATTTTTTTAACATTTCCATTTTTTCGGATCAAATGATTAAGACCTAATTTTTTAATTTCTCAAGAACTTTGTCGCCAAACTCCCTGGTCGACACAACCTTTAATGTTTTGTCATAAGCGGTTAGATCCACTGTGGTATATCCGCTTGATAGAACCGTTGTCATAGATTGCCACACACGGTCAGACTCTTTTTTTAGCCCGAAACTTCTCTCCAGCATCATGGCCACAGACCCAATCATAGAATACGGGTTCGCCTTGTTTTGTCCGGCAATGTCCGGGGCCGAGCCGTGGGACGGTTCATAATAAGAAATCGTGTCTCCGATACACGCTGACGGCATCAGTCCCAACGAACCTAATAAACCGCCTCCCAAATCCGAAAGAATATCGCCAAACATGTTTTCCATCACCATCACATCAAATTGAGACGGCCTTATGCAAAGCGCTGTGGCCGCGGCATCCACAAGAATATGCTCCACAGTCACATCCGGATATTCTTTTTGGACCTCTTCAAGAATTTCGTTCCAAAGAACACTCGACATCAGCACATTAGCCTTATGCACGTTATGCAGAATTTTTTTCCTCCGGCCGGCTTCCTCAAACGCCACATGCATGATTTTCTTGATTTGCTCTTCGTTGTATTCTAGTGTTTCAGTAACCGAGCGCAGTCCTTCTGCATTCGTGGTTCGTTCTTTTTTACCGAAATACAAACCTCCCACCAACTCCCGGATCATCATAATGTCAATACCGTTTGCAATCACTTCCTTTTTCAGAGGAGAAAATGCCCCTAATCCTGCCGGCAGTTTAACAGGCCGAAAATTGGCAAACGTGTTATACCTTTTCCTTAACGGGAGCAAAGCTCCGCGCTCCGGCTGTTCCTCAACCGGAATCTTTTTTGTCTCTTCGAATGACAGTCCGATGGGCCCCTTCAGAATCGCATCCGCCTGGTCACAAATCTTTTTTGTCTCTTCCGGGAACGCTTTGCCATGATCAAAATAAGCCCTCGCCCCAAAAGGAGCCGGTACACACTCAAAATCAACGAGGCACATGTCCCCAACAGCCCGAAGAACCCGGAGAGCCTCAACCATAATCTCAGGGCCAATACCGTCTCCCTCCAAAACCGCGATCTTAACTTGTTTATTCATCGTCATCGTTTCCTGTCCGTTCATTGTCACCTAAATTTCCGGCAACGATGTTTACATAACGGTCCTGAATCCAATATTTTTTCGCTGCCTTCTGAATATCCCCAGCCGTTACGTTGCGGATACGCTCCTCATAGCCCAAGTCATAATCATATCCTAGCCCGTAAAGTTCGTTCAGGGCCGCGTCAAAGGCGCGGGAGCCCAAGCTCTGTTTGCCTCTAAGATTTTGGCCGACCAATTTGTTTTTCGCCATACTAAGCTCTTCTTCGCCTATCAGCTCATTTTGCATAAGGGCGATTTCTTCAAAAATCTTTTCCCGGGCCTGATCAACTTGCGAGCTCACTGTGAACACATAAAAAACAAAACTTCCCGGATCCAATCCAATCTGATAAAAGGACCCGACACTATATGCAAGGGACGCTTCCCCCCGTATCCTTTCAAACAAACGCCCCCCTTGGCCCGTGAGAATCTCATTGGTAACCTCAAAAACAAATTTGTCTTCTGAATAAATATCCACGCCCGGAAAACCGATCAACAAAAGCGTTTGCTCTTTATCCAACGAGTACGTTTCCTTTAAGACCTTGTCTAAAGTTTTAGGAAGCTCCGGTTTTATATCAATAGAATTATTATCTTGCGCTCTCCAATTTTTAAAAGAATTTTTTACAAGATTCACAATTTCTTCTTTTTCAACATCTCCGTATACCGTCAGTACCATATTGTCCGGCCGGGTCAGGCGCCGGTAAAAATCTCTGAGATCCCCCCGACGTATTCCCAAGACGCTTTCCTTGGATCCGGAATCACGAAAGCCATAAGGATGCCCCTTGTAAAGATTCTGATTAAGCAGAATAGACCCCATGCTGTAAATATCTTTTTCCTGTTCCTCTAAAGAAGCCAGTATAACCAAACGGGTTTTTTCGATTTCAGGCTCCGGGAAATCGGCATTTAATAAAACATCCGCGAACACATCAAAGCTTTCTTCAAGATATTCACTGATAACTTTCATCCGTAGACCGAAACTGTTATTGCCCCCATAAGCACTGAGAGACCCGCCCCTGTTTTCAATAACTTCCGCAATCTCAAATTGATCGTGTTTTTTCGTTCCTTTCAGGAGCATGCTCGCCATAAAATTCGAAATACCCATTTTCTCAACTGTCTCCGCGCGCTGTCCTCCGAGAAATACCGCGTTTACGGACACAATCGGCAAGGCCCTATCCACTTGAATGACAAGCGTTAATCCATTGTCAAATTTCTCAACATGAGTACTCCATTCGCTTGCTTCCAAATTATTTCTTTTTTCCTCCTCCATTCCCTTGGGATAAATGCGGACATCAATCATGTTCTCGAGCTCTAAATACTTCCGTGCGGCCTCTTGAACATCCTCGGCTTGAACCAAACGCATCCCTTTTAAATAAGTTTTGCTAAAGCCCGGATCTCCCACCATCACCTCATTCATCCCTAAATACCCCGCCCGTCCTCCAACAGATTCCATGTGAAAAATATACGAACTGATCGTTTGGGCTTTAACACGATCAAGTTCTTCCGTTTTGACAAGTTCTCGTTTAATCTTTTTGATTTCATCCAAAATCGCGGCTTTAGCCTCCTCGACTTTTTGGGGCTCCACCGTAAAAGAAACACCAAACACTCCCTGTTCACGCGGTGTATACGAAAACGCATCAATAGCATACACCAGCTGTTTTTCTTCCTTCACCACTCGATAAAGACGGGACGTTTTCCCATCCCCCAAAATCGACGCCAGCGTGTCAACACGAAAAAGATCCTTATGGCGGATACTAGGGCCCATCCATCCCAATAAAACACGGACTTTAGCGACATCTTTTTCAAACCTTTCTTCTTTTTGCCCGAGCAGCGGACGTTCAGGGACATGGGTCGGGATCAATGGCTCTCCTCTCGGAGTGTCCTTGTAAAGATCCCGGATTTTTTCGAGCACCTCAATGGGATCAACATCCCCAACGATAACCATAACAAGATTGTTCGGAACATACGTCTTTTTGTAAAACTCGTATACACCCTCAACATCTAAAGACGCTAAACGGTCCCTAAACCCGATCACGGGAAACCGGTAGGGATGATCCGTAAAAGTAACCTCAAACAACTTTCGAAACAAAAATTTTCCGGGACTATCCATTGTCAGCTTAATTTCTTTATAAATGACTTCCCGTTCTTTTTCAAATTCTTCGGCATGAAACGATGAATTCAAAATCACGTCCGTCATAAGTTCCAGTCCCTTCATCGCGGACGCCGAAGGCAACTCCAAAGTGTATACGGTTCTGTCAAGCGTTGTATAGCCTCCGATACTGCCTCCCAAGGCCTTCACTTCCTTTCCAATGCTTCCAACATCCCGGCTATGGGTTCCCTTGAACAGCATATGCTCAACCAAATGACTGATACCTGTCCCGATGTATTCCTGCTCTTGGGCGGACCCTCCCCGATGCCAGGTTTGAATGGACAAAACAGGCAGGCGATGATCTTCTTCGATAATCACAACAAGACCATTGTCTAACTCATACCGCTCGTATGAAGCTAAAATTTTATCCTCCGCGTATCCTGATGAACCATGCAACATAACGACTCCGAATCCGAGCATGATAACCATGCAAAGTCTTTTCACCATTTAACTTAAACTCCTTCCTTATCTCACGACTACGAAGCCTCGAATGATACCAGAATCCACGTCAAACATCAAGAATCGACTTTAAGCGACTTAAAACAAATAGCTTGTGTGAGTTTTCTTTCGCGCTCTTGATAAGGACTCTTGTGATGATTTCTTAGGTGTGCGGTTTCAGAAGTTTTAAATAGTCAGATTCACTAAGAATATTGCACTTTAACTTTGTGCTTTTTTCAAGCTTGCTGCCCGGATCAGCCCCCGCCACAACATAGTCCACATTTTTAGAAGCGCTTGATACCGTTTTGCCGCCCAAATCCCGGATCCGTTTCTGGGCATCCGCGCGGGACATGCTCTTGAGTGACCCGGTGAATAAAAAGATTTTGCCGGCAAAAGGTTTTGGGCCTGATAACTTTCTTTTGAGCTTAAGCGTGATTCCGGCTTTTTTTAATTTCCCGATAACTTTTTTTGTATGAGGCACCCCGAAGAAGTGAATAATGGCTTTGGCACATACGTCCCCAATGCCCTCAATACCGCATAAATCGTCAACCGATGCCCGGCTCAAAGCATCCAAACTTTTATATTGCTCGGCTAACACGCGCCCAAGATTTACTCCGACGCTGTTGATGCCTAAAGCAAAGACAACACGATCAAGATCCTGTTTTTTGGATTCTTCAATCGAAGCCAAAAGATTACCGGTCGATTTATCCGCCATCAAATCAAGCCCGATTATGTCATCGTATTTCAAAAAATAAAGATCCGCGTAATCCTCGATGATATCCATTTTCACCAATTGGTCGACATGGCTTTTGCCTAATCCGACAATATCCATCGCCTCTTTTGAGGCAAAGTGACGGACGCGGGCTTTGAGCTGAGCTTTACACTGAGGGTTATCACACCGGGTGGCGGCCTCCCCCGGAAGGCGCAGCACTTTTGACTTGCACACGGGACACGTTTTAGGCATATGAAATTTTTTCTCTTTTCCGGAGCGTTGTGACGGAACAACACGGAGTATTTTCGGAATCACTTCGCCCCCTTTTTCGATTACCACAGTGTCCCCAATGCGGAGGTCCTTTCTTTCAATTTCATCTTCA
>JADFSZ010000071.1 GCA_022560555.1 PVC group bacterium | reverse complement strand
GGATGATGGGGCGGCGAGTTGTCAATACTTTCGTAACCGCACACCCATTGAGTGGTAAATCAAATTAAATTGTGTGAGGGCTATCCGCCTTTGGCCGGCACGCCGGGTATCTAAAGCATTTTTTGGAGCAACGTTATGGAAAAGAAAGAAAGAAATATTAAAGCCGTGTTAAGCCTGTGGTTCGTTGTTAGTTTGTTTCATTTTATAGGTGGGATTGGAATGTATATTTCTAACTTATTTAGCCCGGACAAAATGATATCTTTTCTTGAATATAGTAAGTTGAAAATAGGCTTTGGATTTGGTTCACTGGTTTTATTGATTTTAATGTTTATCAGTTTAAGAGGGAAAGACATCTAAGGCCCCATCCCTGCTGACAAGTATTATGGATGGGTGAGTACCCGCGGAAGTTTTTGGATAAAATCACGAATTTCATCCCGTACACGTCGATAATGTTTGAGCGCGTCTTCATAGGACACGGCATTTTTGGCGAGTTCCGGAGCCTCGTCAAATCCCGCATGCACAACCTTTACTTTTCCCGGAAAAACAGGACACGTTTCATGGGCATGAGCACATACCGTTACAACATAGTCGAAAGGAAGTGACATAACGGTCTGAACGGTCTTAGACGTTTGGCCTGAAATGTCCACCCCGGCTTCCGCCATAACTTCCACGGCCCTAGGATTCAAGCCTTTGGCAACGGTACCCGCAGAACAGGCATCTATCACATCCCCCTTGAGATGACGGGCCCATCCTTCAGCCATCTGGCTTCGGCAAGAATTTCCGGTACATAAAAAAAGGATTCTCATTGAAAAAGTATGTTCATTGAAAAAATATTTTCATTAAAAATCAAACGGAATAAGATCAATGATCGATTTCAGATCAGGCGGTGGTGGAGCATCTTCATCTTTGTTGAAAAGTTTCATAATTTTTGAAATTGTATCTTGGGAAGAATCTTGTTTCCCGGGGGCGGCTTGAGTCTGATCGGCCTCCGTTGGGGAGGGCGCTTTAACGGGTTTGACATAATATTTAGGATCGTTAAGTGTTCCTGTAATCTGCACAACAGGCACGATGCCCAGAGTGTCCTGGACCTTTTTAAGAATCCCGCCGACAAACGGTATGCCGGACTTTTGTGATTGGATATTCACGAGAAGATTCAGACGCTGATCAAACCCGATAGTCCCTTCGATTTTCGCCCGGGCATTGGACCCTTTAAAAACAAAATCATTGGTCATAATCAATTCGTTCTTAATCGCGAATGATCCGTTGCCGTCGGTGATGCGCGTACTGCCGAGTCCGGGAATGACGCTCAAAATAGGTAGTCCGCTTAAAACGGGAAGCTTAAACAAGCGGCCGTTCTTTAGGGCAAGAGACCCAATGCCCGTATACGTCTCGGGCTGTCCCGCGATTCCGTCAAGATCTATGGCTAAATCCAAATCTCCGGAAAAATGGCCCTTGTTTTTGCTGTACGTGTTGAGAAGTGTGTTTAAATTCATATCCTTAATTTTGTGGATGGTTTTAAAACGGGGAGGTGATTCGGATAAATCGCACATAATGTAACCTTCTAAAACTCCCTCAAATATTGTGGCTTTCATTTGAGTTGTTTCAAAAAGAGAATTTTGAAAGTGGGCTTTCATAGAGAAGTTTTTAAATTCCACAAGATCATACGTGAATGTCGGACTTGTAAATGTTGCCGCCACCATCCACGTTTTATAGTCAAGAGACGTTCCCTTAACATTAAAAGACACGGTGATACCGCCCTTAATCGGAAGTGAGACAAAATCGTCCGGAAGGTATTTGCTATAATCGTCCAATATGCCGGGGAATTTCGCTTGAGCTGTGCCCGAAAATTCCAGCTGAATATTCGCGAGAGCCCCGAGCTGACCATGGGCTTCCATGCTGAGCGATGGATGCCGGAAAGAAAAATTTGTGATTTCCATTGTATCAAGTGAATTGATTTTAAGTGCAAGGTCAAAATCTTCGGGTCCATGCAGATCAAGGACGAGATTTGGTTCTTCCTTTTGGTGCGTGAGTTCAAAATAATAGTGTTTGTTTTGAATCTTCATTTCAGCGTCTCGAAGAGTCATCTGATTCGCGTGGATACGGATGTTGGCAAAAATATGTTCAATGGCCGTCGGGTTGAGATTTGAGCGAAAGGTAATATCTTCAAGATCAAGCGAAATGTTCTCTGTCGGGAACGAAGAGCCCTTTTTTAACTGCCAACCATTGTCAAATTCTCCGGAGATATTTTCTCCTTGGATTTGAATGTTGTGGTAATAGGGGAGACGGATATCCGGGCGGGAGAGAGTAAAACTTTTTATCTTTGCAACTCGACTCAGAAGTTTCGTGATGTCAATTACAAAAGCCATCGTTTCGGCTTTTAGTGTGAGATCTTGATAAGTTTCCAGACGGACTGTTGTCTCAAAATTATCCATTGAGATCTGTCCGTTCCACTGAATGTGAACATCACTAAAATCCATGGCTTGGCCGCTGACAGAAACAATAAGGTTTTTTAACAACGCAATCCGATCTTCTTTGGAGAGGATCACGTTGAAGTAAAGTAACACCAAGACCCCCAGGAGTAAAACGAGAGCCAATAGACCGATGAGTGCGATTTTGATTGTTTTTAGTATTTTCATGGGTTTCTCATTTTTAGATCGCCTCAGCATTATAAGTTGCATTTAGGCCCTAGGCAATGACTTATAGCATCATGCGCGCGAAAATTGTATAATAATGATGGCAGGATAAATATCCGCCAAAATTTCATAAAGAGAGGCCTGCACATGTTGACATTAAAGGGATTTGTCAGACAGCGATTCAAGATCAGCGTCATTATATGCATTTATATTGCGTGTCTCTTGGTTTTTCATCCGACGTTTCTCATGGCGTTTGATGAAGATATGTTTTATGAATATGCCGTTTATTCGACTATTTACATGCACGAGGCTGAGGAAGCCGGACAGATGGAGCTCCAGCCGTACCTGCATGATATGAAAAGCCGTTTTCCGGAGTTTATGTCCGATGAGTGGAAAAATTATGGTGAAGAAATCGCGCGGGACCCGGCCAAGCAAAGTCATTTCTGCATTGAAGTTGTAAAGCGCTTAAGGGAACAGGGTTATAAGTCAGAAATCCTCGAAGTAGGGCCGGGCCTCTATACGGTGCAAATCGTAGATTGAGAGGGGTGCCTTCTGAAAACTGTGGTTTGGTGGACTTTCAGCCGATGATAAATGTCTCCCTATAAACTCTGTCGAAGCACTTCTGCTAACTTAACTTAAATATATATTGAAATTAGTCCGCAAGGGTGTTATATTATGCGCTTTCGGCTAAGACTAAGACTCGTGATATATGTCTAAAAATTCAAAAGATAAGGTCATAGCCACGAATCGAAAAGCTTACAGAGACTATACCATCCTTGATACCGTCGAGTGCGGGTTAGTTCTTTTGGGGTGCGAGGTAAAATCTTTGCGGGAATCCCGTGTGAGTTTGGTTGATAGTTTTGCGCGTGTCGAACAAGGGGAAGTGTTTCTCTACAAGCTGCGTATTGAGCCGTATGGCAAAAGTTATTCGCCGGATTATGATCCAGTCCGCAGCAGAAAACTACTGCTCAGTCGAAAAGAAATCGATAAGCTTTACGGGAGTGTTAATGTTAAGGGAAGAACCCTTGTTCCTCTAAAAGTATATTTTAGTCATCAGTGGGCCAAAGTTGAGATAGGGGTGGCAAAAGGGAAGAAGCAATTTGACAAAAGAGAAACAATGAAGAAAAAATCAGTCGATAGAGATATCGATAGAGCCATCAGAAAAAAGCAAAAGATTCATAAATGAGACGAAAATCTACCCCGTACAATAAAGGACAAATGTGATGAGCGGAAAAAACTATCTTTTTACATCCGAATCTGTCAGCGAAGGGCATCCGGATAAGATGTGCGATCAAATTTCAGACGCGATCTTAGACGCGATCCTGGAAAAAGATCCCACCGCACGCGTGGCCTGTGAATGTTTGGTAACAACGGGCTTTGTCCTCGTGGCCGGCGAAATCACTACGAAGGCTAATATTGATTTTTCAAAAGTAGTTCGTGATACAGTAAAAGATATCGGATATACGTCAAGCGAGATGGGGTTTGATTACAAAACATGCGGAGTGAACATCGCTCTAGGGAAACAGTCTCCGGATATTTCTCAAGGGGTTTCAACCGGCAAAGGACTCCACAAAGAACAAGGGGCCGGTGACCAGGGCATGATGTTTGGATACGCGATTCAAGAAACAAAAGAGTTTATGCCGCTGCCGATCGCGATGGCCAATCAGCTTGTTATGCGTTTGGCCGCTTTAAGGAAAGGCGGGCAAATAGATTTTCTTCGGCCGGATTCTAAAAGTCAGGTAACGGTTGAGTATGTCGATGGAAAACCAACACGCGTACACAATATTGTTATCTCAACACAGCACGTGCCGGACATTTCTTATGACACATTAAAGAGCGAAATTATATCAAAAGTCATTCGTACGGTTATTCCGAAGAAATGGCTAGATAACAACACTGTTATACACGTGAATCCGACAGGACGGTTTGTCGTTGGAGGGCCGCAGGGAGATTGCGGCTTGACGGGACGAAAAATCATTGTTGACACATACGGCGGCCGCAGCCGTCACGGCGGAGGGGCTTTTTCCGGAAAAGATCCTTCAAAAGTGGATCGTAGCGCCGCCTATATGGCGCGCTATGTGGCCAAAAATATTGTTGCCGCGGACCTGGCACATGAATGTGAACTCCAGGTCGCGTACGCGATCGGAGTCGCGCAACCCGTGTCTGTTCTTGTGAACACGTTTGGAACGGGGAAAATCTCTGATGAGAAAATCTTAGAAGCCGTCAACCATATTTTTGATTTGCGTCCCGCATCTATCATCAAAAATCTAAAACTGAGGCGGCCGATTTTTCGTAAAACAGCGGCTTACGGCCATTTCGGAAGATCAGAGCCTACGTTCACGTGGGAAAAAACGGATAAGGTCGAAGAAATTCGAAAATTTGCGGGTCTGCGAACGGAAGAAAAATATTTTTCACGAAAACTCATCTCCGTATAAGAGTATTAATTGAAAGGATTGTTTATGGTCGCTTCAGATGTAAAATCACTCAAACTCGCAAGCCACGGAAAATTACGGATCGAATGGTCCAAGCGGGATATGCCGGTTCTCAGTCTTATCGAGGAACGATTTAAAAAAAGTAAACCCCTTAAGGGACAAACAATCAGTTGCTGTCTGCATATCACCGCGGAGACGGCCAACCTTCTTTTGGCGCTAAAAGCCGGAGGTGCGAAGGTTATTGCTTGCGCTTCAAACCCTCTATCCACTCAGGATGACGTTGCGGCATCATTGGTAAAGGATTATGGCCTTTCTGTTTTTGCGATTAAAGGGGAAAACGCCAAGGTGTATTATAGTCATATCAAGTCCGCTCTTGATGTTCGTCCGACCATCACCATGGATGACGGTGCGGATCTTGTGTGCGAGATATTATCTAAAAGAAAAGAACTCGTCCAAGGATTAATCGGATCAACCGAAGAAACGACCACGGGTGTTATCCGTCTAAAAGCGATGGCTGATCAAGGAGTCCTCGCGTTTCCCGTTGTTGCCGTAAACGACGCGCTGACCAAACATATGTTTGATAATCGGTATGGAACGGGACAAAGCACCATGGATGGAATCATCCGGGCCACAAACACGTTGATTGCGGGACGTATCTTTGTTGTGTGCGGATACGGATGGTGTGGACACGGAGTGGCACTGCGCGCGAAAGGATTGGGTGCCGATGTGGTTGTTACCGAAGTCGATCCCTTAAGAGCTTTGGAAGCGATAATGGACGGATTCCGGGTGATGCCGATTGCGGATGCCGCCAAGATCGGAGACATTTTTGTAACCGTCACGGGCGACACCGACGTGATCAGAAAAGAGCACTTCCTGAAGATGAAGGACGGGGCCCTCGTATGTAATTCCGGACATTTTAACGTGGAGCTTGAGCTGAAGGGATTGTCCGCGGTTACTAAAACCAAAAGAGTTGTTCGGGATTTTGTTGACGAGTATAAATTGAAGAACGGGAATAGAATTTATATCATTGCGGACGGACGTTTGGTGAATTTGTCTGCCGCTGAGGGACATCCGGCGTGTGTGATGGATATGAGCTTTGCGAATCAGGCCTTGGCCGCGGAATATCTTGCGAAAAATCATACGACGTTGGGTAATAAGGTTTACCCTGTTCCGGAAAATATTGACAAGCAGATTGCCGTGCTGAAGCTCAAATCTTTAGGAGTCAAAATCGATCGATTGACCGAAATTCAAAAAAAATATCTGGCCTCCTGGGAATTCGGAACATAAATTTGTCTGTATGAAAAAAACGAGATATTGTTTTTACCTTTTATGTTTTTTGTTTTTTCAAGATCCTTGTGTGACCAGGGCGTCCGGTGTTGAAGATCTTGTTGAGATTTCTAACAGCATAAAAGAGTATTGCCAGTATTGGATGCTGAAGGAATATTCACAAATGTACACGTTTCTTTCGCCGGAGGCCCAAGAGGCTATCCGCCTCTTTGATTTTATGAATGAATATGAAAGTACGGAAAATCAAGCGCGTGATGTGATTCGGCACACGATTATGATGGTGAATGAATACAAGAATCAAATCACCATGTTTGTTAAAATTGATTTTTGGAGTCAATCAGCAAAGAAAAAAGAATCCCTTAGCTATGTGTTTGATTTTATGCCTTTTGATGAGGAATGGAAGCTGATGAGTCGTCCCTATTCAATGGAAGGCGCTGTTTCAGCAAGAGATTTTAAGAAAGCGGCCGAGTAGGCTAGAGGCTCTATTAAGGAGGATAGATATGTCCGCAAAACTAAAAACGCAAGTGGCTATTCTTATGGGATCTGACACGGATCTTCCGGTGATGATGAGTTGTGTCCGGATTTTAGAAGAATTCGGCGTTGCCTATGATATTAAAGTGTTATCGGCTCACAGAACTCCGACCGAAACCGTCAGGTATGTCAAACAGGCCCCCGGCAAAGGCATAAGAGTTTTTGTGGCTGCCGCGGGAGGCGCCGCGCATTTAGCTGGCGTGATTGCCGGACACACAACCTATCCCGTTATTGGGGTTCCCATTGAAAGCCCTTCTCTCAAAGGCTTGGACTCGCTTTTGTCCACAGTCCAGATGCCGGGCGGGATTCCCGTGGGCACTATGGCCATCGGAAAAAGCGGAGCCAAAAATGCCGGAATTTTTGCCGTTGAAATACTGGCTTTATCCAATCCAACTCTTGCTAAAAAATTGGGTCAATACAAGAAAAGCATGGCTCAATCCGTTCTAGCCAAAAATAAGTCGATCAAAAAAAAATGCCGGCAATATTGATGCCCGATCTGTCCGTTGATGAGCGAAATGCCGTGTTGGATGATGCCGCTCGCATTTTAGATAACGGGGGGCTCGTTGTGTTTCCAACAGACACGGTATATGGGCTTGGCTTCCGGCTGGATCATCAGTTGGCAAAGGACAAATTTGTCAGGCTCAAAAAACGTGATCCGGACAAACCTGTCTCTAGACATGTTTCCACAATTGATGAGATTTTGAACGGCCCTTACACCCTCGATTTTGATCAAGAGGAATTTATTCGCGTTTTTCTCCCCGGCCCTGTGACCGTGCTCGTTTTGGACCACAAGGCTCAAATCCAAGGATTGCGCTGTCCGGCCAATCGGACGAGCTGTGAGCTACTTTCGCGCACGACCTATCCCGTAGGTGCCAGCAGTGTGAATATTTCGGGTGAAAATCCTTTGTCGAAAGGACTTTTAATTGATAAAATATTCGGTGATAGTATTGATCTAAGGCTTATGGCTGATGATGAGGTTCCGGGATGTGTGTCAACGATTGTTGATTTGACAAAAACACCTTTTCAAATCGTTCGTAAGGGCATGGATGTTGAACGGATGAAAACATTTATCCGTACCAGAAGCTTATAAATAACCGATTGTATACGGAGGAACTTGGGATGAAGAAAAAGCGAACTCTTAGGGAAGATCAGCCGAAAGCATTTACTCTGATAGAAATGATGGTTGTGATCGCTATTATAGCTATACTCGGGTCTTTGCTTCTCACTGTTCTTCACCGTACGAGAGAAACGGCGTATGCGTCCACATGCACCAGTAACCTGCGACAAATGGGACAAGCGCTCATGTTATACATGGATGACAATCGTCACTATTTCCCTTCGATGTCCGGGGGAGGATTTGGGGACCGTTGGTACAATACCCTCAACAGCTACCTCAACAATCAAGATATTTTTAATTGCCCGGCTACCCTTCACAAAGCATTTGATGACACGATGAAATATGCTTACAACTCTGATTTTGGATATAATGCTGGAACCACTTACAA
>JADFSZ010000070.1 GCA_022560555.1 PVC group bacterium | reverse complement strand
TGGAGTGAAAACCAAGGATCATGAAAAATCCGGACATGACATACCACCGTTTTGACACTCGTAGTCGTCCCAAAAGGTAGGACGCACATGCTGCCAAATAGAAAAAGCACGCCAATGATGCCGATCTTTGCCAAATATAAGTTGTCACATTCGTTGCCAAGGGGTGAGTGAGAAATATTAAACTTGCGACAAAAGCTAGAGGCGAGACTCTGGTTTTTAATTTGTGATTTATGAGCGCCGGAGTTTGAAAAATTAACAGAGTGAAAAAATAAACCAACAGACCACATCCCAAATGGATCGCGATATTAACTCCATGAAATCCGCGGACATCGGCTCCATGCAAATAATAATTTACAGAGAGGGTCCATCCTGTCACAAAGCGGCGGTTAAAATTCTGCCAGATACCGGCAATATCGAACGGGTCATGTGCGTATGGGTTCTCAACAATAAAACGGATGTCATCAAAATGAAAAGGAGCCGTGACAGAGTTCCAGTAAATAGTGATACACGTTACCGCGAGTATAAACAAATGGAGGGTAAAAGGTTTTCTCAGAAAATGTATCTGTGGATGAATAGGGTTCATCATGGAGAAGCCGGTCTTAAAATCGCCTCAAGGGCGTCACGACAATTTGGGTAGAGAAAAGGATATTGAATGTCCAAAAGTTTTTTGGGCGAAACACGTTGTCCGTACAAAACCATCTCTGACATTTCTCCCAAAAGAATTTTAAGAACAAAGCCGGGCACGTGGGCCCATGAGGGGCGATGAAGAACCTCTCCGAGTGTCCGGCAAAATTCTTTAAGAGTGACCGGCTCCGGCGCGGTTGCGTTAACAGCCCCATGAAGCGATGAGTTCTCGAGGACGTGATGAATGATGCCAATGAGATCTTGACGGTGGATCCATGAAAACCATTGGGAGCCGTTTCCTAAATGTCCTCCCATCAAAAGGCGAAACGGGAAGCTGATTTTAGGCAGCGCGCCGCCTCCTTTTTCAAGAACAACCCCGATGCGAAGAGCCACGCACCGAAGATCCCCATCTTTCGCTTGCACCAATTCATGTTCAACTCTTTGGCAAACAGAAGACAAAAAATCCGTTCCGGGGCCGTTGTCTTCCGTAAAAACCTGGTCTGTCGAAGGGCCGTAATATCCGATGGCAGAAGCTTGAATAAAGATTTTGGGTTTTTGCCGGGCCCGATCCATAGCGTCAAAAAGAGCTTGGATCGTTTGAAGGCGGCTTTCAAGAATGCGCTTTTTTTGCCGCCGTGTCCAACGACGTCGCGCAATATTTTCTCCGGCCAAATTGATAACAGCGTCTGTGCCCTCCAGGGCTTTTGACCAGGTCCCCACCGAGGAAGCGTCCCAAATTATAGAAACGCAAGGCAAATTATTCTTTGTTTTTGAACGAGTCAAAGCCGTCACATGATGACCGGCTTCACCAAGAGAATGGACGAGTGATTTACCGATAAAACCTGTAGCCCCGGCAAGAAGTATTTTCATGTAAATTCAAAAAAGTGGGTGGTTATTTGTTACTCGGATGTATTATAAAGGATGTAAATAGAAAAATCCTCTTTTTTCACACAAAGGCCCTTTAAGGAAATATACGGATGAAACTCACGGCCCAAAACGAGTCCATTTACAAATTTCTCATTCCCATGTCTCAGTTCCCAAACGCGGAGGGAATGAAAAATCAAATGGGGCTCAATATTGAAATCGGGATCGGGAACGGAGAATATTTTACCCGAAACGCTCTGAAACATCCCGAACAGACATTTTTGGGGATTGAATGCCGATGGACTTATGCGGCAAGAGCCTTGAGAAGAATCCACCAAGCTGGTTTGAGGAATGCCTATGTTGTTTGGCATGACGCCCGCGTTCTTTTTGAGAGATATACTAAACCAAACAGCCTTCGTGAAATTACCGCGTTATTTCCATGTCCTTGGCCGAAGAGGCGGCATATCAAATACCGATTATTTTCGCGTGATTTTTTATTAATCTTAAACAACCGATTGAGATCCAAAGGACACGTGCGTATTGTTACCGATCAGGAGGCATTTAAAAATTGGATTATGGACCAAGCAATGGACACAGGCTTTGTGGTGACATCCCAACAGATCCCCGCGCGGCTTGACACAAAATATGAGCGAAAATGGGCAGAAGAAGGACAAAAACAGTTTTTTGAAGTATACTTGGTGAAACATCAGCATCACAAGTTGTCTCCAACGGACACCCCGAACATGAACACCTATACAGTCAATCATTTTGATCCGCAAAAATTTCATCCTGAAGACGTTCATCAAGATGTCACCCTCCGCTTCAAGGAGTTTCTTTTTGATCCCAAGCGCGAGCGTGCCATGCAGAGTGTTGTTATTGTTGAGGGCCCTTTAACACAATCGGTATGGATCAAGATTGATAGAGTTGGTCCGATCTGGCGGATTTTGCCGGATATGAGCTCCGGGGTTATTCCGTGCCGGGGTCTGCAATTGGCCATAGATCATGTGCATCAAGAAGTTACGAAAACTTCCTCCTAAGGATCTGTCCCTTTAAAACCCTTCCGGGCGTGAGAATCTTTTGGTGAATGTGGATGTATGCTATGATATCCGTTTCCCCAATTGACCTTACAGCAAAAATCTACATCTCATACAGGAGGCATCACAATGAAAAAAGCAGGCATTATTGTTGGTATCGTTGTCGTCGCGCTTGTGGTTTTAGGTTTGACCAAAAACATGATTGTGAAAACAAGTGTTGAAAAAGGGGTTCGTCTTGCGACAGGCCTTGATTTAGAAATCGGATCGATGGATGTCGGCTTTCTCAAAACCTATGTGGGTATCACTGGCCTAAAGCTGCACAATCCTGATGGCTACCCGGATCCCATTATGGTAGATTTTCCGGACATTTATGTGGATTATGATTTAGGCGCGATTTTGAAAAAGGATATTCACTTAGAGCAGATTCGGATTCATCTCAAAGAGCTTACTATTGTGAAAAATAAAAACGGGGACGTTAATCTCAATGAACTGAAATCAATTGCGGAAGGGGGCAAAAAATCATCCGCGTCGAAAGAGGAAAAAGCATTTTCAGAGAAAAAAACAGCCTCAGAAATCCCCCCTGTGCGTATCGATGAGCTTCTGTTAAGGGTGGACCGGGTCGTCTACAAAGACTATTCGAGAGGCGCCGTCAAAGTTAGGAATATTGATATTAATCTTGATGAACGCTACGAAAATATCACTGATGTGGAAAAATTGGTGAATCTTATTGTCTTGAAAACATTGATGAGCGCCGGTCTCATGAACATTGCGGGGTTAGCCGTGGACGAAATAAGAGGCCAGGTGTCGGATCTTTTGGCCGGGGTCAGCGATTTGACGGGTGAAGCCCTCGGGGATGTTACAGAGATGCTAAAGGATGTTGATACGGCTAAAATCGAAGAAACTGTCACAAAGGCGACCAAGCAATTAGAAGATATGGCTAAAAATTTGGGAGAAAAATTCAAACTCTTTGGAGATAAATAGTGGCGTTTATTCAGCCCATAGCGCGTTATTTTAAACAGGATATCTGGCGTGTGCAGATTAGAAAACTGTCCCGTGGGCGGTCCATGATCGTGAGGTTGCTGCGCACAATCGTGATCGCGTTTCGTGGGTTCAAGGAGGACAAGTGTCAATTAAGAGCGTCAGCCCTGACGTTTTATTCTTTAATGTCCGTTGTCCCTGTGTTTGCCATGGCGTTTGGTATCGCGAAGGGGTTTGGGTTTGAACGTCTCTTAGAAACATGGATGATAGAAAATTTTCAGGGCCAGGAGGAAGTGGTCGGCCGAGTGATTGAGTTTGCGCGTTCTCTTTTGGATAACGCGAAAGGGGGTCTCATCTCCGGCATCGGCATCATCATTCTTTTTTGGGTTGTGATGAAAGTATTAGGCAATATTGAGCATTCCTTTAACGATATTTGGGGCGTGAAAAAAGGACGGACATTTGCCCGCAAGGTGGCAGACTACCTGTCCATCATGCTGATCTGCCCTGTCCTATTCATCATGGCGAGCAGTCTCTCCGTTATTGTCGCAAGTCAGATCAAGCAAATCATTATCAGCAACAATTTCTTAGGGACATTGAATCCAATCGTGCTTCCCGCTCTCAAGCTCATTCCTCTTGGAACCATTTGGTTCTTGTTCACATTTCTTTATATTTTTCTTCCTAACACAAAAGTCAAATTTTCTTCCGGGCTTATTGCCGGGATTGTCGCAGGAACAATGTACTTTGCTTTGCAAATGGGATATATCAAATTTCAGATCGGAGTCGCGAAAATGGGGGCCATCTATGGAAGCTTTGCCGCGCTTCCGCTTTTTCTCATCTGGGTCCAGTTGAGTTGGCTTATCGTGTTGCTTGGCGCCGAGCTTTCCTTTGCCTCACAGAATGTGGATACATACGAATTTGAACCGGACTGTCTCAGCGTGAGCAACTCTTACAAAAAATTATTGACCCTCAGAATCACATCTTTGCTTGTCAAAAATTTTCATCTCGCGAAAGCATCAATAACGGCCAACCAAATTTCACATGAATTAGAAATTCCCATACGTTTGGTACGCCAAATTTTGTTTGAACTTGTCGGAGCGGGTATTTTGACCGAGGCTCAAAATGGCAGCCGGGCTCCTGTCTACCAGCCGGGACGCGATATTCATGATATGTCGATTCAAAAAGTTTTGACGGATTTAGAGAGGAGAGGGACCTCCTCGGTTCCCGTTTTGGCCTCCAATGAGTTAGAGAGGCTCAAAGCTTCTCTTGAGGGTTTTCATGCCACGCTGCAGTCGTCAAAAGACAACATTCTCTTAAAAGATCTCTAGAAGATAAACCCTACTTTTCATCTCCCAGGCACGTAATGGTGAGCACGCGTGGGGCGCCGGAATTTCGATATTCACCCAGATAAATACCTTGCCACGTTCCCAGATCAAGCTGGCCCCCTCGAAGGGGGACGGTCACAGAACATCCGAACAATGACGATTTAATATGAGCGGGCATATCATCGGGTCCTTCATAGTCATGTGTGAAGTACGGGGCATTTTCCGGAGCCGCACGATCGAGGTATTCCTCCAGATCGACTCTAACCGATGGGTCCGCGTTTTCATTAATGGTGAGTCCGGCGGAGGTGTGTTTGAGAAAAACATGACACAGACCGACACGGATGGCAAGACCTTTCAAGGCGCCCTCAATGTCTTTTGTGATCAGATGACACCCTCTGGGATAGGGCTTAAGCGTAATCGTTTTTTGAAAAACATTCATAAAGACTCCAAAGTTTAGATTTATCAACAGCATAAGAGTTTACCTGAAACGACTCTTTATTTCAAATACGTTTGAAAAATTGTTTTCATAGAACGCATGATTAGGTACAATGAAAGGGATTTGACTGTCGTAAGAGAAATAAGATAAATAGGGTGGATAGGCTAAATAGGATAGAAAAGTTTTATGGCAAGAAAACGACGTAAAACAAAGAAAAAAAGTTCCTCCAAAAAACGAAGAAAAAGATCACTGCCTTCGTCATGGCTTTTTACCCTTCTTATTTCCGGCGGGATTTTGGCCGGGGTCGGAGCCTACTTTTATATATCTCAAAACTTCGACTTTTCCCTCACGCCTAAATCCGGACCATCCCATCAACAAGGAGCTGAAAGCACCGAAAAGTCCGCGCGCGTAAAAGCAAAAATTTCTATCCGTCTCTATTACTATAATTGGAAAAAGGATAAACAAATTCCGGGGCCTACGGAAACCCCCGAAATGTTTCTTTCCTATGTCAACCGGCGTATTCTGAGAACCCGGACCCCCATCCAAGATACCATTCGTCTTTTGCTTCAAGGGGGCCTGACGGCCAAAGAAAAAGAAGAAGGGTTTTTCACGGAATTGCCGGCTGCCGGATTTCGCCTGCAATCCGTGGATCTGGATCAGGGGATTCTGAAGCTTCAATTTGTGGATTTGTATCATTTTACTGTCGGAGGCTCTCAACAGGTCCAGATCTTAAAAGCACAGATTGTCAAAACAGCTATGCAGTTTTCCAGCGTGGAGAAAGTTCAAATTTTCCCTGATTCTTTGTTTCAACCGTAAATCCGTAAATGGGTAATCGTAAATGGGTAATCGTAAACAAGGAACGAAAAACACTTGGCAAGAGCAAGCAAAAAACACGGCTCGTGGTGTGCGCTTACGTGTTCTTGATCATACTGTGAAAAACAACGGCGGTTATTTGAGCCAGGCTTGTTCAGCGGCCGAAATTTTGTCTGTCTTATATGAACACGTGATGTGTCTGGGGCCGAGCGAAGGGGCGATGGTTCCTGTTCCGTTCGCGGGAGTTCCAAGACAAGGGATGCCTCAGTATCAGACGGGCGCTCTTTACAATGGGCCGAAAAATCCTGAATACGACCGTTTTATCATGAGCCCGGTTCACTACGCATTGGTGCTTTACGCGCTCTTGGTCGAGGTCGGACGCATGGCCGAAGAAGGCTTGGAGCTATTCAATCAGGATGGAAGTACTGTTGAGATGATCGGAGCCGAGCATTCCCCGGGACACGAAGTGACGGCCGGCTCTCTCGGACAAGCTCTGAGTCAGGCCGGCGGTATCGCGTATGCCCGCAAACGAAAAAAAGAAAAAGGACGTGTTTGGGTGTTTATGTCCGATGGCGAATTTCAATCCGGACAAACGTGGGAAGCTTTACAGGCGCTCTCCTTTCATAAACTGGATAATATCGGGATTTATGTCGATGTGAATTCTCAGCAATGCGATGGAGCCATGGTGGATGTGATGAATGTGGAGCCGCTCGAACACCGGATTAAATTTTTTGGAGCCCGTGTGCATCGTGTCAACGGACACGATGTGGATGCTTTGTCTTGCTTAAAAGACGAAAAACCGGATGGCCGGCCTCAAGTCGTGCTGGCCATTACGAATCCTTGTCAGGGGATCTCGCTCTTGGAAAAACGCCGCCCGAAACTGCATTATGTAAGATTTAAAGATGAGAATGAACAGAAAGAATACAAAAACTATCTAAATCAAATGCAAAATTCTACAGACACCTAAACCCGAACTAAAAAAATGGAAATTTGTTCTAAAATTCATTCAAAAAATCTTGTGAAATGGGCCAAAGACAAACCCGAGGTTTTTGTCTTGTCGGCGGATCTGACGAGTTCAACAGAAGTGGATCTTTTCCGTGACACCTATCCGGACCGGTTTTTATCGATGGGAATGGCGGAGCAGAATATGATGAGTTTTGCCGGAGGCATGGCCCGGGAAGGCTTATTTCCCTTTGTGCATACATTCGGTGTGTTTATTTATCGAAGAGCTTTGGATCAGGTTTCGATGTCGATCGCGTATCCAAATTTGCCTGTACGTATGTTTGGATTTTTGCCGGGCATCATGACGCCCGGAGGGGCTACGCATCAAGCGATCGATGACATCGCAATCATGCGGACCTTGCCGAACATGACGGTTCTTGAAGTCGGAGACGCGACGGAGGTAGAAACTATTCTCGCTCCGGCCCATGCTGTGGACGGACCGGTTTACGTGCGGATGCTTCGGGGAGATCTCCCGAGAATTTTTCCAAAAAAAGAACCATTTGTTCTTAATAAAGCCCGGCTCATCAAAAAAGGCAAAGATGTGACTTTATTCTCAAGCGGTATCTGTACGGAGGAAGCCCTGAGGGCGACGGAGGTTTTGGCGCGCCGGGGGGTCGAGATCGAACATGTGCATGTGAGCACCTTAAAACCGTTTTCTGATCCTCAAATTCTTGCCTCTATTGAAAAAGCAAGCCACGGTGTCATCACCATGGAAAATCACACGATCCTCGGCGGGCTCGGCACATGTGTTAGTGAAGTTATGACGAGGGTTGGGATGAATAAAAAATTGGTGAAACTAGGGCTTAAAGATACCTATGCCCACGGTGCCAGCCGGAATTATTTAATGCGTGAATATGGACTGGATGCAATGGCCCTTGTCGTCTCGATAGAACAATTAATGGGGAAAACGTTTAAAATCAAAGAAGAAGATCTTTCGTCCGTACGATTGGAGATGGTGCATAGTGAATCAAAAGCCGAAGCTCTCTAGTGTCCGTTATGATGTCTCGCTTCCAATATCCGGCCAACGAATCTCGGCCGTGTATCATGTTGAGGCCTCAAGCGCGGAGATTCAAAAACGCGCCGAAGATATTTGTGTGGAACAAACGATCGAATTTCCCGCAGAATTGGTAACCTTGGGTGACATTCGCGAGCACATTTTGGGTCGTATTGAAGGCATCGAACTTGTCCGGGAGGGTACCTATCAGGTGGTTATCAGTTATGCCGTTGAAATCATCGCCGGTGAACTCACGCAGCTTTTGAATGTTGTGTATGGCAACATCAGCATTAAATCCGGTATTCGACTTGAACGTTTGGATGCGCCGGACAAATTTTGGAACACGTTTAAGGGGCCGCGTTTTGGTGTTGC
>JADFSZ010000069.1 GCA_022560555.1 PVC group bacterium | reverse complement strand
ACATATACTCCGGCTGAAAGCACCTATAAACTTGGATTAGGCTACCGTCAAATTGACACTGGCCGACAGATTGTACAAGATGATTTTTTTGGCCGCTCTTGTCATGTTTATGAGTCGAAAGATTCGAAATATTGGGTTTGGAATAATCTCTTGCTGAAGGAGGAAATTCGAATTGCGAACAGGTATCTTTTGACAGAGGTCCTGGAAATACAGGAAAATATCGAACTTGATGAATCATTATTTGAAATTCCGGAACATATTGTTGTTATCTCCCAAGAAGACTATGTGAGCGATGTTAAGAATCTAGCCGGGAGTGTCATGGAGAAGCTAAAAAAAGAATATGGAGAAAATGAGGGGCCGGACACATCAGCCCATACAGGGGAGTTTAATGCGCGGCAGAGGGATCTTTGGAATAAAAGTATGGAATATATGGCAAGTCTGATGACGGAAGCGGATCAAAATAAAATCGAAAAAATCAAAAATAATTCTGACTTATCCGAAGAGGAAAAACTCACGGCTATTGAGAAAATTGAAATAACCATGCGATATAAAAAACAAGTGTTTAAGGAAACAAGGTCAGAGTCCGGGCAGTATGATATCGAAAAGCATCTCCAAATGATTGATAAATAATAAGAGAAATCATACCCCCTGCGCGGGTTCGAATTCTATTTTCTAACCTTAAAATATATCATCCCTGCCATAACCCCGAATCCCATCACAATTTGATCGATAAAGGTCCAGACAAGAGCTTTTAAAAAAAACACAAAGCCTCTTTGTCTCATAAGAAATCCGAAAAATCTCGCGTTACAAATGACAAAAGCCAATAAAAATAAACTCCCGAGTTGTTCCATAGCCAACACGAAAAACAAACACGTCAAAAACACGGCTAAAATACTGAAGAGTTGTGTGAGACGCGCATGAGCAAAAGTTTTCTTCCGGACAACATCTTTTATTCCGCTATGTAAAAGATATGTGCGGCTCCACCAAAAGGGAACAAAAAAATCATTTTTCAAGGCGCTGATAAGGGAGTATTGTTTTAAATGAGTGATTTGTAATTGATGGTCCAGATAAATGGATTTCCCCTGTTTATGCAAACGCTGACCGAGCTCTGTGTCCTCCACGCGCGTTTTTTCGTCAAAAAGCATAAATTCCTTCCTTCGTATCGCGATGAGCGAGCCATAAAAGAAATCCGCCTGAGAGCTGGCCCGTGAAAGCACAAAATGCATATAACAATTTTTGTATTGAGTGAAAAACCCCTTGAAAGGGATTTCTAACGAAACATTTGCCGTAATAGCCGCTATGGCTGGGTTTTGACGAAAGGTTTGCAAAATAAGATCAAATGTGTTTTTAGGAACCACTACATCCGCGTCAACAAACAACAGAATCTCCCCTGTGGCCTCTTTGGCCCCGATATTTTTGGCGGCGGCGGATCCGTGTCTTGTCGTAAGAGAAATCACGCGGACGCCCAAACCCTCGGCGATCTCCACAGAAGCATCTTGGCTTAAATCATCTACAACGATGATTTCTGTTTTATCGCCCCGGATCTTGTTGAGGGCCTCCAAGCACAAGGCCAAGGTATCGGCCCCATTTCGAACAGGAATAATCACAGAAAAGTTCATGAGATAAGGTAGAAATGTCCATGAGTTGATGGCTATGACGGTAAAAGAATTATAAGTTATAAATGAAAATGGTCAAGCAGCGTTCCTCCCGAACTTGTTGCCCAATAAGCTTGTGCATTATTTTCGATGAGCTGGTCTCATCGGGAATAAGGCGTCCCCCCGAGCCTGGAACCCACCAAGCTCGTGCATGGTTTTCGAGAAGCGCCAGCTTATCGGAAATCCAGGCGTCCTCCCGAAATTGTTGCCCAATAAGCTTGTGCATGATTTCAACATGAGCCTGGAACCTGATAAGCTCGTGCATAATTTTAGAAGAGCTCGGCTCTTCTAAACATTAGGTGTTTGAGAAGCGCAGTTTCTCCCGAACCGGCTGCCCAAGTAGCTCGTGCATTATTTCCGATGAGCTTGACTCATCGGAAACTAAGGCCTTATCAGAAGACCCAGGCCTATCGCGTATAATATAGGCAAGTTGCGTGAATATGTCAAGAATAAACTATTAATGGTAAATGACTTAAAAATTAACAACAAGCATGATCATACATCATATCAATATTTTCTACGACCTCGCCTTTCTCTAGAAGCAGGCTCCTTCTTTTCAACTTCTTTCGGGGCCGGGGTTTCTTCTACTTCTATGGCTGCTTCGGCCTCGGCTTCAGTTGTTACAACCTCTGGAACATCCGTACCAGCCTCAACGACAGACTCAGTGATAAGCTCTTCGCCGGACTCAGACCCCTCAGCAGGCTCTTCCGTTGGCACTTCTTCAACAATGACTGTCTTTTCACCTGAAAAAGAATAATCCCTCCTGTCATCATCACTCACATGCCATGAGAGAACACCCTGCACACTACCATCTTTTTGGAACTCTCCCCGCCAAAACGCGACTCCTTTGCTTTCACTCGTTTGCATGGTCTCCCATATGACGCGGGACCCATCCTTACCCTTAAGGCGGACCGTGTAATTGGTGGGTTTAAAAGTCTCATTAATCAATTTGTCGGACCTGAATTTGTATCCGGAAAAATGCAGAATATCTTCTTCTTCCTTTCTGCTTTCTCTATCCTCTCCTGTCGGAATCAGCTTAATGGCCCAATCCGTATTATTAAAGCTATCTTTGGCCTCTTGGATCATTTCCCTCTTCTTTTCCTGCGCGGCTTTCTTAGCCTTTGCGGCCTCATCTTCTTTTTCGGCCGCATATAGGCCGGAAACGGCCATGTTCAAGCCAAATAGAATTGTTAATACGAAACCGGTCGATTTACTGATTTTTTTCATCATGTGTCAGCGCCTCCTCTTCTTCAGCTTTTTCAAATTCCTCTTCACCGGCAAGCCTTAACTCTGCCTCTTCTGACAGATCGCCTATGTAGGCTTTGACAATGACTTGCTCGTCCTTCGGCTTGTCACTTTTACCGGTCTCAACTCCCTCTATCTCTTTTACCACAGAATACCCGGCGATGACTTCACCAAATATTGTGTGCCTGCCGTTCAGATGAAGGGCTTTCCTTGTCGTGATAAAAAACTGACTCTTATTAGTGTTGGCTCCTGAATTCGCCATGGCTAAAAGGCCCGGCCGATCAAACAAAAGGTCCTCACTCGTCTCATTTATAAAAGGAATATCCCAAATAGAATCTCCCCCCCGGCCTGTTCCCGTTGGATCACCGCTCTGGATCATAAAACCTTTGATCACACGATGAAAGATGATCCCGTCAAAATACCCTTTTTCAACGAGGCCGATAAAATTTTCACAGGCTAAAGGAGCCGCATCGACAAATAATTTGACGTGTATTATACCATGGTTCGTTTCGAGGGCAATTAAATCTTTTGTTTTCAATAGCTCACGCTTTTTTTGTTCTTCATTTTCTGTCCAATAATCACGGTGTTGGGCCCGCTCTAGAAGGTCATCGAAGTATCCCTGAACCTGCTTACGTTTCTTTATACCCAAAAGCATGTCTTTGTAGTAATCCTGCTTTTTTTCCGTATACTTTTCCATATCAGCTTTGCGCGTATTTAATAGGCGAAACACCACATCCCCATAAATGAGTTTCGCAACAATAAATTCGCCCGGTTCATGACTCAGGATCCGATAGGCATCGTCTTTTGGGATCTTCCATAAATCAATCAAAGCCTCCAAACTCATGATATTGATCCAGGAACCCCCCTTTTGGCCGAGCGGCTTTTTTTCATCCCATGTGTCTTTCCATAGACGGGGATTTTTTTTTACCCTCGCATGGAAATCCTCCGCTTCGGCGCGGTCTTCAAAGAGGAGGTATTCACTTTCAAAAGAGTTGTATTGATTGAGAAATTTTTGAAGCATTTCAGCCTCGGTCACCGTAATATCGGGGTTGGATTTTTCCGCTAAAAACCGGTTCACAATCATAAGATCTTCGATCCTTCTTTCAAAATCTTCCGGGCTCTCCTGAAATTGATTACGTACAATCTGATGGTAATTCTCCGTACCGTACTCAACATTTTTCAGAGCCATAAGACGTTTAAGCTCGCTCTTCAGATCTTCGGGGCTAATGGTAAATCCCATCTCTTTCGCCTCTTTCAGGTAAACATAATTCTGCCACGCTTCCGCCCTGGTTTCTTCCTCCGTTCGATCTTCCTTGCCGGATCTGGTGAAAATCGCCGCGGTCCTATAGTGATAAGCAAATTCCCTGTTCGTGATTTTTTTTCCAAAGGCCTCACCGGCATATTTTTTCAAATCCGGGGCGTCCTCGGCTCCGAGAGACGCTAAGCCCACCGGCCCCCAGGACAACAGCGACATAATAATACACGTATATACCAACGACCGTTTTTTCATTTTATTCAATAACCGTCAAAGTCAGCACAATAGATTCAATTTTTCCCGTAAACGTTTTCAGACCGATTTCGCTCCCATACATATTGTGATAAGTGGCTTTGATTTTATAGACACCAGGCTTGTCAAAATCAAAAAAACGCTGGATATATCGGGGGCGGTCCGCCGGATACTCTTTGCCCGCGGCAAGGAGAACAAACTCATCTGTTTTGGGATATCCTTTTTCAGTATTTACTTTACAGGGCAGCTCTTCGCCCGATGGTCCTACAACGTCTAAAAAGAGTTCGCGATATTTTTTAAGGCTTTCCTTAGAATTGAGATGCATGCGCTTATTGATGGTTACGTCTTCCGGCCCTTTGTTCTTAAGAATAAAATTCAGTTGAATCGAATCCCCTTTTTTAACCTCATCTTTCTCAAGAGTCACAAGAAGAACCAGAGAGGACTTGCCGGAGGATTTTGAGCGGACTTTTCTTTCTCTTCGCTTCATGGCATCGGCCTCAGGGGGCCATGCCGCGATGAGCAGGAACAGAGCGAGGGCAATCGAAACAAGCTTTATACGCATAAAAAAACAGCCTTTCACGTTACTCTTATATAAAGCGTACGCGAATGGGTTCATATTCAATCTGATTTTTTAATAACTTTCCCGCCGGAGAAACTACTTTGAGGCCGGAATTCCTTCGTATGTTTCCCACATTAACAAGTATTTTTTGACCCAATCCGCGTCATCATCACCGCTTTTTGCCAATCTCAAGTACTGACGAAAATGTTTGATGGCCTGCGGACGATTTACCAAATATTCAGCATAGATGTATCCCAAATTAAAGTGGGCATGGCCATCATCCGGCATGATATCGATCGTCTGTTCAAATTCTTTAATGGCCCGCTTGTACTCCCGGTTCTTAGTGTAAAAAACCCCGAGATTGTAATGCATCTCGGACGTATCTTTGACAAGAGTCTGATTTTGCCGCGCGATTTCGGTAAACTTCTCAGGAATTTTCTCAATATGTTTTTCCAAAGCAATATTCTTATTCACGGCGTCTTCCAATCTTCTATAGGCATCGTCAAGCTTTTCTTTCAAATCTTCGACGGCTAATTTCGCGTCTGTTTTCGCGGTCAGAACTTTATGATACTCAGATTTTGTTTGCTTAAAATCCTTAAAAAGATTCTTCTTCTCCTTTTCGAGCGAAGATATCGTTTTTCGGCTCTCTTTTTCCAATGTCTTTAACTTTGCTTTAAGCTCTTTAATCGCGGTCCCTTTCTTGACCTTATCAAGCGATTCCTGATAATAATCTCTCTCCTTGGTTAATTCGGCTTGCGCGCGTTCCAGCTCTTTAATTTCATCCTGCCATTTCAAGTCCTGCATATGATCATCCTCTTGGGCGGACAATAGACTTTCATTGGTTTGTCTGAAGCTTGCGAGTTCCGCTTCTAAATCGCGAACTTCTCGTTTTTCCTCCAATAAACGCTTTGTCTGAATCAAAATATTGTTGCGGTCTTTTTCCAGATTCTCGTACTTGTCAACGAGTTCATCAAACTGCGTCTTAAGGCTTTGGTTTTCCGTAACAAGTTGGGTCATGTTTGACGATTGAGCGACATACTCTTCGCTTTCTTGTACGGCCGCGTAAATTTTTTGCAGTTCTGCGTACTCAGATTTGAGCGTAATATTCTCTTTCATAAGATCTTTGTACTCAGGAGCGGCCCTGACAGAGTCAGGCTCGACACCATCCGGGCCTTCATTTTGAGCGAAAACAGTGTATTCCCATTCGCCAAAGAGACTGTGAGTTTGCAGCATGGAAAACACAAGAGGTAAGAACAATAGACCTAAAATCATGATACCCATTTTTTCTTTTTTATTCCGCATAAAAAACTCCCCTTTTATTCCGAATACTCCCGATAAGACTTAATACGATCTTCAGGCCTGTCTAAAGGCCCTACATAGTCACTATCGTCCGTTATAGCCGTATATTCGGCGTATTTTTTCCCCCCGGTGGCTCCGAAGTCATAATCCCGCGGATCCCCTAAAATAAGATGTTCACCGTCAATAATATAAGGCGTCAACAGCACAAGAAGTTCGGTTCGCTGATCCACAACCTTGGTTTGCTTAAAGAAAAATCCTAAAAACGGAATCTTGCTCAGAAAAGGCACTTGATCCGTAACTTCGGTTTTTTCATCCCGTCTTAATCCGCCGATCACAACGGTTACCCCGCTTTTTACCATAACCGTTGTTTCCGCCGTAGATGTGTCGATAATCGGGATTTGGTTTCCGCTGGGAGTGATCAGAGTCGAAATCACACTGGAAATTTCAGGCTTCACCTTAAGCGTGATAAAACCTTCATCGTTGATGGTGGGAATCACGGATAATTGAATCCCCACATCCACAAATGTCACTTCTTCGGAAACCGTAGACGTTGATTGCCCGGTCGTTGTGGTAGACGTAATATACGCCTGACGTTCCCCGACATGAATCCGGGCTTCCTGGTTATTGGTCACAACAAGTTTTGGATTGGAAAGAATTTGCGTGTTTCCGATGGTCTGCAAAAACTTAATCAACACATCAAAATCGATCTTTTCATCAACGATTCCGACGTGGATCTGTCCGGGTCTAATTTGTTGGCCCCCAAAATTGTTGGAGAAGCCGCTTGAAGGAAATTGTCCGATTTGCGCACCGCCATCGTTAAAAGCGTCTGTGCGCGTTCGAAATGCATCACCGGCGGCCTGAATGGCTCCAAACGGGGTGGACCCGAGATAATTGAGGCCGTACTGACGGCCCATTTCAAACAATCCGTCCCATTCGATCCCGCGTTCATTTGTTTCCGAAAGACCGATTTTAATGATTTTAGCATCGATCAACACTTGTTTAGTTTTTTCATCCAATTTAGCGATAAGCATTTCAATTTCGAGCATGCGTCCCGGCAAGGCCTGAATGATCACTTGATTCGACCGTTCATCCGACCGAATGGTTCCGACTTTTTTGCCGTCCAGATGTGGTTTTAACTGCTCTTCAATATCTTTAGCGTTGGCATAGTTCAGCTTGATTACTTTCACAAGATTTCTCTGCTCCAGTGTCGCTAAAGCCCGTTCGATTTCAATCACTTTTTCCGGCGTGTCCATGATCAGAACCGTGCCGGAATCCGGCTCCACAAGCACACGTCCGATCGAGCTTTTTAATGTATCGAGCAATGTGAAGGCCTGCTCAGGGATCGCGTATTTTAATCGGAATGTTTTGACCTGTCTGATATCCGAAAATCTTTCTCCAAAAAGAACCTTGTACTCACCTTCTGTCATTACATTATAGATATTTCCCTGTTTCGCGTACGCGAGTTCATTGCTTCTCAACATCAAGTCAAAAATATCTTTCACTTTGACATGTTCCACCATAAAAGAGACCCGCCCGCTGACTTTTTTGGTAGTGATAATGTTAATCCCGGCCTTGGTGGCTAGAAATTTTAAAGCATCCACTATCTCTATGTTGCGTAAATCAAGCGTGATATCCTGCTCCATACCGGCCAAAGGCATTTCTTCAGCCACCTCTTCTTGATCAATGGGATTATCCATAACAAATTCATCACCATAAAAATCTTGCGACATTCCCAAGGAACAGAATTCCAAAAAGGAAAATAAAAACAAGAGAAAAACATATGTCCGCGTTCGGTTCATTTGAGCTCGACTTCCTGTCCTAGGACTTCTAAAATAACCTTATCCTTAAAAATAGCTTCGATGGTCACCTTCCCGATTTTTTGGCCCGTCTTGACAAAAAACGTTCGTACAGCCTTTGTGTCTTCGATCATCGCGTCGGGATCGCTTGACCAGGATATCCCGACGAGCCGGAGATGACTGACCGCCTCTAACGCTTTGGCGCGAGGATCTTCCTTAGGTTCTTCCGCGACGGCTTCCTGAGTCTGAGACTTCTTTAATTCCCCCATCTTAAAAATGTCCCGACCGCGGATTTTCAAAAGTATCCCGTTCAAGGGTTTAACAAATCCCCCCTTGATGTCATACGCAAGTGTTGTTCCGCCCGAAACAGATTTCACCTTAAACATCCTTCCCCCTCCCATATTCATCAGCGCGGTCGCAATATTCATAATCAAAAATCCCGCCAGAGCCACGACAACGATGGTCATCATATTGTTAACGGAGCGGATACTAAACGCTTGTGTGTCTTTACGATGAAATTGATTTGAAAACAAATTCTTCGCAAAAGACATCCGCCCTTTAAGTGCTCCAAGTGAAAGCCAGCTAA
>JADFSZ010000068.1 GCA_022560555.1 PVC group bacterium | reverse complement strand
TTTTAACCCGGCCTTCCAATGTACTTGGCGGACGAGCGATGCGGATTGCTTACAATGAAGATACGCTTGAGGGGTTTTTGGATGAAGCGATCAATGTGAGTCCGGAAACACCTGTTTTGATTGACAAGTTTCTTGAGGGAGCCGCTGAGGTGGATGTTGACGCGATCAGTGATGGCCATCATGTTGTTATCGGCGGAATTATGGAACATATTGAGTATGCCGGTGTGCATTCCGGAGATTCTGCCTGCGTGACTCCGCCGCATACCTTGAGTGAAACTGTTAAAGGAGCCATAAGAGATCAAACCAAACGTATCGCGTCAGAATTGTCCGTCAAAGGACTCCTCAATATTCAGTTTGCCATCAAGGACGAAACCGTCTATGTTCTTGAAGTCAATCCGAGAGCATCCAGAACAGTGCCTTTTATCAGTAAAGCTACAGGCGTCCCTTTGGCTGCGTTGGCGGCAAAAGTGATGATGGGGTGCTCCTTAAAAGATTTGGGTTTTACCGAAGAAAAGACCGTCAAACATTTTTCTGTTAAAGAATCCGTACTGCCTTTCTCCCGGTTTGCCGGGGTGGATATCACTTTGGGACCCGAAATGAAATCCACAGGCGAGGTTATGGGAATTGACAGCTCGTTTGGTGTGGCCTTTATTAAATCTCAGTTTGCGGCGGGTCAAGACCTCCCCAAAGAAGGGAATGTTTTTGTGAGTGTCAAAGACTCGGATAAACCTTTTGTTGTGGATATCGCCAAGGTTCTCGTCAAACTCGGTTATAATGTTATTGCGACCAAAGGAACGTACGAAACGCTTAAAAATGAAGATATTTCGTGCGAACGTGTCAATAAAATCGGTGAAGGCCCGAATGATATATTAGAGCGCATATTAGGCGGTGAAATCCACCTGGTTATTAATACTCCCTCGGGGCCGAAAAGTCAAATGGATGTGAGGCCCATCATGAGCGGAGCTGTTATGCGGGGAATTCCGTGTATCACAACCCTCCAGGGGGCCAAAGCAGCTGTTCATGGTCTGAAATTCTTAAAGACAGATGATTTGCAGGTTAAGTGTATCCAGGATTGGGTTGATCAGGATATAAAACCACTTGTCAAAACGTCCTAAGTGAATAGAATATAAGTTTTATGGGACAGTTGGTCGTGAAGCGAGTACAAGGGTTCTTTTACTGAATCCAAAAACGATCTTTTGTGCTCTCTATTGTTTCATCGCGATGAACTGTTTTTTGTTTTTTTGACGACTGATATGGTTTATAGTTAGGGAACTTGTGAAGCCAACCAAATATATATTTGTTACAGGTGGTGTTATTTCTTCGCTGGGCAAGGGCCTTACATCCGCTGCGATCGGCACCCTTCTTGAAGCCTCGGGTTTTTCTATCACGATTCAGAAATTTGATCCCTATCTAAATGTGGATCCGGGAACAATGAGCCCGTATCAGCACGGAGAAGTTTATGTCACAGATGACGGCGCGGAAACAGATCTGGATCTTGGGCATTATGCACGCTACACAAAAGTCAAATTAACTCAGGACAATAATGTGACAGCGGGTGTTATTTACGACTCGGTGATCACCCGGGAGCGTGAAGGGAAGTATCAAGGAAAAACCGTTCAGGTGATCCCGCATATTACCAATGAAATCAAAGACCGTATCAAAAAAATAAACGGAAAAAATAAAATTGACATTGTCATTACCGAACTGGGCGGAACCGTCGGAGATATTGAGGGTTTGCCTTTTCTGGAATCCTTTCGTCAATTTGCTCTGGATATTGGACGGGAGCATGTTCTCTATATTCATTTAACGTACATTCCGTATATCACATCGGCCCAAGAGTTGAAAACAAAGCCGACCCAGCATAGTGTCGGTAAATTAAGAGAAATCGGAATTCAGCCGGATATTCTTGTTTGTCGGACGGAGAAGCGGCTCACAAAAGAAGTCCGTCAGAAGATCGGTCTGTTTTGCAATGTCGATGATGATGGGGTTATCGAGGAAAAGGATGTGGATCATACGATCTATGAGCTTCCTTTGATGCTGCAAAGAAACGGTCTTGACCGTGTGATCCTTAAGCGTTTACATCTGCGGAGGAAAAAAGAACCTGATTTAAGTGCTTGGAAGCGCGTGGTCAACAGGACAAAAAACCCGAAACGAACTGTTCGAATAGCGGTTGTCGGAAAATATATTGAATTGCAGGACGCGTATAAAAGCATTTATGAATCCATTGCACATGCCGGAATCCATAATAATACGAAAACCATTATTGACAAAATTGACGCGGAAGATCTGAAAAAAAACGGATGGCTGAAAACATTAAAACTAGCAAATGGGATTTTGGTACCCGGGGGATTCGGAACTCGCGGTATCGAAGGAAAAATTCGCGCGATTCGATTTGCTAGAGAAAAAAAAGTTCCGTTTCTGGGAATTTGTCTTGGCATGCAGTGCGCTGTCATCGAGTTTGCCCGCCATGCGTGCCGCTTAGCTCACGCGAACAGCACGGAGTTTGATTCAACGACAAAAAGCCCCGTTATCAGCCTCTTGTCCGAGCAGGAGGATGTGACTATGATGGGAGGCACGATGCGTTTAGGCGCGAATCCCTGTCAACTGACAAAAGGAAGCCTTTCAAGTAAGCTGTACCGGCAAAAGCTTATTCACGAGAGACACCGTCATCGTTATGAATTTAACAATAAATATACCGAGATTTTTGAAAAGAGGGGAATGAAGATTGCCGGTGTTGTGCCCAATCGGAATTTGGTTGAAATTGTAGAAATTCCAAAACATCCGTGGTTTGTTGCTGTTCAGTTTCATCCCGAATTTAAGAGTCGGCCTCTGGAAGCCCATCCCTTATTCGCGGGTTTTATTAAAGCGGCCGTCCGGCACGAAGAGGCGAAAACTTGATGAAGGAAAATAAAATATCCATGAATCATGATCTCCGTGAAAAATGCGGTTTATTTGCTATTTTAGGATGTCAGGACGCCGCGCGTCTGACGTATCTTGGTCTTTACGCTTTGCAGCATCGCGGACAAGAGAGTGCCGGCATTATTTCGACTGATGGAGAGCAAATATTTAGCCATAAAGGAATGGGGCTTGTCGGACATATTTTTAAAGAAAACATTCTCAAAACATTGGAAGGGGATACGGCCTGCGGTCATGTCCGGTATTCGACAACGGGACGGTCTCACATCGAAAATGCCCAACCGTTTTTGGTGAATTTTTTGTCCGGAAAATTGGCTGTGGCTCACAACGGCAATATCGTTAATGCTCAAAAACTCCGAAAGGATCTCGAGTCAAAAGGATCCATTTTTCAAACAACGATGGATACGGAAATTATTGTTCATTTGATGGCTCGGTCGAGAAAGCCAAGCATTGTCGAAAAACTTGCTGACTCTTTAAAAAAGTTACGGGGAGCCTTTTCCCTGGTTTTTATGACGGAAAAATCGATCATTGCGGCTCGTGATCCTCATGGCGTGCGGCCTCTTTGTATAGGAAAAATCGGTGAAAAGTATATTATTACATCAGAAACATGCGCTCTTGATTTGATCGAAGCGGATTATATACGAGATGTTGAACCCGGGGAAATCATAGAGATTACGGACCAAGGATTAAAATCCTTTCGATACACGCCCAAGATAAAACACAAGTATTGTGTTTTTGAGTATATTTATTTTTCCCGTCCTGACAGTAACATTTTTGGTGAGAATGTTTACTTGACTCGAAAACGCCTGGGGAAGCGTATGGCTGTTGAGGCCCCGGTGGATGCGGATATTGTGGTTCCGATGCCTGATTCCGGGATTTACGCGGCTTTAGGTTATTCGGAGGAGTCCGGAATTCCCTTTGAAGTAGGAGTGATCCGGAACCATTATGTGGGACGGACATTTATTCATCCGGCACAAAGCATTCGGGATTTTGCCGTTCGTGTAAAACTGAATCCCATTGCCAGTGTTATCAAAGGCAAACGCGTGATTCTTGTTGATGATTCGATTGTCCGTGGAACAACAAGTAAAAAACGTGTCAAAACACTTTGGAAGGCAGGAGCCAAAGAAATTCACATGCGCATTAGCTGTCCGCCGATTCGGCATCCGTGTTATTACGGGATTGATTTTCCCAGCCCCGAGGAGCTGATAGCCTCAGATAAAACCGAAGATGAAATCGCAAAATTTCTGGGTGTAGACAGCCTAGCCTATCTTAGCCTCAAGGGAATGCTGAATGCCATGTTTCAGAACAATGATCAGTTTTGTACGGCATGCTTTTCGGGAGATTACCCCATTGCTGTGAATAAAGATATGAGAAAAGACTGCTTAGAAAACATACCCCGTTAAATTTTTGTGGGTAAATATATTTGATAAAGCCGGAGGAAAGTATCTGTCATGGCGAGAGCATTGCGGATTGAATATGCCGGAGCCTGTTACCACATTTCCAACCAAGTATCCACCCAGAATCGTTCTTTGTTTCGAACAACTGACGACCGTAAGTTCTTTTTAGGTCTTCTCGGATCTGCCGCAAAAATTTATCGTATTAAAATTTACGCCTACGCTCTTTGCGATAAAGAATATCATCTCATGATTGTTACCCCTCGGGCCAACATATCTTTGGCCATGCGTCACATCAATGGATTGTATACTCAACATTATAATCGCGCATACCGAAAAACAGGCCCCCTGTTCCGCGGGCGTTTTCAATCCATTTTGATCGATATAGATAATTATTTTTTGGATATCATTAAATGGATTCATCGAATATCTCAAAACACATCAAAAAAAACGGGTTGGAAAAATTCTCTTGCGTCAAGCCGATATTATGTCTTTAACATCGACAAACAGCCGGAATGGATCTATCTTCATGAAGCGTTGATTATGCTATGCCCGGAATACGGGGATAATATTTCTTCGGCTTATGAAGCGTACGAACGAAAACCTATAAATGAGACAGTCGAAAATTTTTATAAAAATCGAAAAAAAGGTTTTCTTTTAGGCGATGAAAATTTTATTGATCAGCTCAAAAGAAGATACAAGGATCCTGTAAAATTGGAAGCGGCTCTGTGGGCTTCCAAAAAGGACCGGATATCTATCGAGGCAAGCGTTATTTTGAATAAATTAAAAAAGTATTATGGGATCACGAATAAGGAGTTGTATTTTTCTAAGAAAGGGAAACCCAACGAGTATCGTAAAGCGGCTGTATACCTTCTGCGTCTTCACGGCTACACTTTAATCAAAATTATGAACATTATGAAGTTTAACACCTATGTTGCGGTGAGTTATATTTACAGCACATTTTCCGGTGAATTGAACACAAATCCTTCCTTAGCCCGTGAATTTCGCGCCCTGAATGATTTTGTCAATCAGACGTAATAACTACCTATTTCCTTGGATTGACAAAGATGGCCCCCAAGTGTATCATGGGTGATCTTTTTTAAAATTATCTGCTGAATCCCATAGCAAATATGAAACTCAAAACTTTTGTAAGTACTTGATATTAAAGGGGGTGTAGTTTTGGTAACAACCATTGTAATCAAAAGAGGAGAATCGATTGATAAGGCCCTCAATCGGTTTAAAAACCGGGTAGCCAAGGAAGGGATAATGAGAGAGCTGAAAAAAAGGGCCCATTTTGAAAAACCGAGTGAAAAAAAGAGAAAAGCGCGTGCGCGCAAGGATAAAGAGCTTTAAAGACTTTAGAAGGTGTGGTTTTGAATAATGAGGGTGTGAATATTAGAGCGATAGTATTTGATTACGGCAATGTTATCTCCATGTTTGATTGGGGTTTGTTCCGGAACAAGCTTCTAAAAAAAACATCAAAAAAACCATGGGAGATACAACGCGCTTTTGATCAATCAAAAGAGCTGTTAAAGAAACATGAGTTGGGGCTGATATCAAGCGATGAGTTTTTTGACGAGATGCATACCCGGCTTTCATTGAAAATGACACGTATCGAATTTTTTGATGCCTGGGAGCAAATATTCACACCGATTCCGCAAACCCGCGCGCTTATAAAAAGATTAAAGGGTCATTACAAGATCGGGCTTATATCCAATACGTGTGAGTCGCATTATGAATCAGAAATTTGTCCGTCGGATGTGTTTAATCTTTTTGATTCGGTCTCGCTTTCGTTTGAGGTCCATGCGTTAAAACCAAGCGCTGTAATGTATCAGGATGCCTTAAATAAGCTAAGTTTACCTTCGTCCGAGTGTGTGTATATAGACGATATTGAAAACTTTGTCGAAGCCGCATCTGAGATGGGATTTTATGGAGTGCATTATAAAGACCCTCAATCTTTAGAAAGATCTCTCGATGAATTGTCTATTCAGTATTAATAAAATGGATTTCGAGCAAATTTGTTTGATGAAGGAGGATATCGATCCTCCTTCTTTTTTGTTAGGTGGGCACACCAATATTTAAAATGAACCGAAGGCTATGGATAATCATTTTACAAAAGCATTAAAAGAATGGCAGGATGTTGTAGGATCTGTTCATGCCAGCATTCATCCCGAAGAGCTCAAAACGTTCCAAAATACAACTTTTCAAACTGATCAAAAGGTTTTGGCTGTTATTAAACCCGGTACTCGTGAAGAAGTAGAGAAGTGTGTTCGGGTTGCTAACACATATAAAATTCCTCTTTATCCTGTCAGCACAGGGAAAAACTGGGGATATGGCTCCGGTGTTCCAACGGGGCCGAATAATGTTATTCTGTATTTGGGGCGAATGAATCGGATTATCGATTACCATGAAGATTTAGCCTATGTGACGGTGGAGCCGGGTGTCACCCAAAAAGATCTTTATCAGTATTTAATCGAACAGCAATCCAATCTTTTTATGGACGTGACAGGTGCCAGTGAAAGCTGCAGTCTCATAGGAAATGCCGTAGAACGTGGATTCGGGCACACACCGTATGGGGATCATTTTTCATTTGTTTGTGGATTTGAGGTCGTTTTGCCGACGGGTGAGGTGATTCAAACAGGGTTAAGCCATTTTAGAAATGCCAAAGCGTCTCCGGTATACCGGTGGGGCGTTGGCCCATTTTTGGACGGATTGTTCAGTCAGTCAAATTTGGGAATTGTCACTCGGATGACCTTTTGGCTGATGCCGAAACCCGAGCAGTTTGAAGCTTTTTATTGTCGAGTGGATTCAGAGAAAAAATTGGCACTGATCATAGATCAGTTACGTCCTCTCAGGTTGAGTGGAATCCTCCGGAGTGCTGTTCATATCGGAAATGATTATAAAGTTCTAAATACATTTCAAAGATATCCCTGGGATGAGACCAATGGGCAGTTTCCTCTGAAGCCTCAAGAGATGAAAAAGATCGCAAAGAAACATAAGATTGGCGCTTGGAACGTTTCAGGCGCTTTATACGGCACTCGTTTTGATGTGATTCAAGCAAAACGCAAAGTATCAAAAGCCTTGAATGGGGTTGGAGATAAATTGGTTTTTTTAAATGATTCTAAGATTTCTTTTTTCCAAACGTGTCTTAAATTGATTCCCTGGCTTCGAAATTCTCATTTGTTCCGTCAGCTTGAGATATTAAAACCGATCTATGGACTTAACTTGGGTATACCCACAGACACGATGATGAAAAGTGTTTACTGGAGGAAAAAAGGCGACATTGAAAATCCCATGGATCCGGATCGGGACCGGTGCGGTCTTATTTGGTTGTCCGCCGTCGCGCCCCTTGAAGGATGTCATGCTCAAGAAATTTTTCAAATCACAAAGGATATTCTACTTGAATTCAAGTTCGAGCCGATGATCAGTGTCACGATGATCACCGAACGGGCGATGGACTTTATTATTAGTATTGTTTATGACAGGGATACACCGGGCCAGGATTTGGCAGCTATGAATTGTCATGACAAACTGCTTGGTTACCTGACCGACGAAGGGTATTACCCTTATCGGCTGGGGATTCAGAATATGTCGAAAATTAAATCACACAATCCAAATTACACTGACATGCTGAAAAAGATCAAAGCTGTGTTAGACCCGAATGGGATCATATCTCCCGGGCGTTATGAGTTATAAGCACAGACTTAGGAAGCTGGTGAAATTATTTCCCATTTCAAGGTCCAAACTTGCCCAGAGAGTCATTCAAAAAGAAGTAAATCAGGTAATTTCACATTTCAGTGGCTGACCCCAACTCCCACCAACTCCAAAAATATGTTCAATTATTTATATTGTTCAGTATTAATGAACATATAAAAATAGTGAACAACTATTCATAATATATTGTTTATAAATATGTTACAAATATTATTGTAAAAATGAGTTGACATTTAGTTCAAATATATGGTATGTTCATTATTATTGAACACTATAATAATTTGAACAAAAAGACCTTTAAATGGAAATGAACCACAAAGAAGAAACGATCTTTGATGCTGCCCTAAAGGCATTCAAGGACAATTTTAATACACCGGTCGATTACAAAATAGAGGCGACCCAAAAGCGGCTTAATGACAGGACATATGTAGACAAAGTCGTGCAGATAAGATGGCAGAATGAAGAGGTGCGGTTCTGTGTAGAGATCAAGGCGCATGTTCATCGGGCCATGATTGGACAGCTGATAAAATTGCAAGAGGAGCTTCCTCATCCTGTCCTGCTTGTTGTCAATCATGTTGGAAGATTTATGGCAGATGAGTTAAAAAAGAACGAAATTGAATTTATAGATACCGGGGGAAACGCTTATATAAATCACCCGCCTTTGTATGTGTTTATTAAAGGGAATCATCC
>JADFSZ010000067.1 GCA_022560555.1 PVC group bacterium | reverse complement strand
AGAATCTTTTTTGGGGAGCCCCCGTTATAGGGGGCTTTTTTCTTTATGAATCAAAAACACACACATGAACCGTTTTTAAAGATTGAGGAGATTCTTCCGATCCTAAAATAGATCTCTATCTTCGGCGCCCTGAATGAAAAGCAGCTTTTTGCCGTGTTTCGCCTTTTAGAGAAAACATCTTATAAAGAAGGTGAAATCATCTTTAGAGAAGGGGAGGGGCCTAGCTATATTTACATCATTTGATCCGGGCAGGTAAAAATTGTCTCAAACATCGATGAGGATCCGTTTGAAATTATTGTGTTTAAAGTGGGGCAGTGTTTTGGAGAGACATCTGTGATCGGGATTCAGCCTCACGCGGCCTCTGCTCTGGCCATGGAAGATACCGAATTAATGATACTATCGCAAAAAGCTTTGTTGGAACTGCATCAAACCGATCCCGAACTATTCGGCATTCTCATCTTAAACATAGCACGCGAAGCCTGCCGCCGTCTTTACAAAACAGATCAAATTCTCCTTCATTACGCACAATCAAAAAAAGCGAGTTAATCTTCACTCTTTGTAAATCGAGGCGAAGAGATAAACGGCTATGCGCCTCGGGAAGTCCCGATTACTATTCACGGAACTTTGCCTCTTTTTTGTTAACGTTACTTCAAGTAAAATATCAAATGCCTGAGGGGTAAAGGACTCTTTGGCCTCGAAATGGGCCATAAATGACATTTTTAGCCGGAGGCTTGACACGGAGCGGGTAAATTGGTAATATTCTGCTCTTAAAAGAGTTGTGTCTATATAAAATGGGTTTCATCCGCAAGTCCAGAGGGTAAATACGTCTATGATCGATATTAAAAAAGTGTCTATGCGTTACGGGCCCGTGAAAGCGCTCGTGAATGTATCGTTTTCCGTCAAAAAAGGAGAGATTTTAGGCCTCTTGGGTCCGAACGGTGCCGGAAAATCCACCCTGATGAAAGTTTTAACGACGTTCATCTATCCCTCGGGTGGGACCGCGATTATGGGAGGATTTGATGTTCTACATGAGGCGCTTAAAGTCCGGGAGTTGGTCGGATATTTACCGGAAGCGGCCCCCCTCTATATGGATATGCGTGTGGATGATTACCTCAATTTCATTGGTAAAGCCAGAGGGTTAAAAGGAATTGAACTGAAAAAAAGGATTGGTTGGGTCAAAGAAAGATGTGCCATCAACTCTGTTTGGAAACACACATGTCTGGAGTTGTCCAAAGGCTTCCAGCAGCGTGTGGGGCTCGCCCAAGCGCTCATTCACAATCCGGATATTCTGATTTTGGATGAGCCGACCTCAGGTCTTGATCCATTGCAGATTGTGGAGATTCGAAAGCTGATTAAGGAATTGGCCTCGGAAAAAACCATTATTTTTTCTACGCATATACTTCAAGAAGTCGACGCGATCGCGGACAGAATCGTCATTATCAATAACGGGACGATCATTTCAAGCGGGACACGCGAAGAATTGGGCCAAAAAGCCCTTCGATACCGTACGCATGTTTTATGCGTTCAAGAAAATCATGAAACAGTAAAACAAGCCCTGAGTGGTTTGAGAAATGCGAAAGATGTAAAATGCACGGAAAGTTCGGCAGACGGATTTTCCACGTTTGAAATACAAAGTTCATTTGAACAAAATGAGATTTGGAAAGAGATCAGCCAAATTATCCGGGAAAAAGGTTGGGCCGTGAAGTCCTTAATCGAAAAGCCCTATAGCCTGGAAAACACGTTTATATCCCTTTTAACCGAAAACCGATCACAATCGTCTCAAGGATCCTAACATATGGCCAAGCGCGGGAATTTACTAACAATATTAAAACGTGAAATTTCAGCTTATTTTAATTCGCCGATCGCGTATATTTTTACCATCGTGTTCGTGGTGCTGAGCGCGAGTATGTATATGACTTACTTTTTTCTTGCCGGCCGGGCTGATATGAGAAACTTTTTTTCATTGCTGCCCATTATCCTGTCAGTATTTTTACCGGCCATGACAATGAGGCTCTGGGCGGAAGAGCGTAAAGGCAATACCCTCGAGTTGCTGTTGACGTTCCCTATGAGGACATCGCAACTTGTTTTAGGAAAATATTTTGCGAGTTTGCTTTTTTATCTCTTCTCACTAGCCGGGACACTGCTCATTCCAGTGATGCTGGTTTTAATTGGGGAGCCGGATTTGGGTCCCATCGTAGGGGGATATATTGGAGCTGTTTTGGTCGGGGCTTTCTATCTTGCTTTAGGAATATTTATTTCAGGAATCTGCCGAGATCAAATCGTAGCTTTTATTTTGTCGATGATGGCCTGCTTTTTCTTTTATCTCTCGGGCTTGGATTTTATGGCACAAACGATTGATGGATGGATCTCCGGCGTAGGAACATTTTTAAAAGATAATTTAGGGATGACAAAACATTTTTCGGGATTTGAAAAAGGTGTCGTGGATGTGCGTGATATCATCTACTTTTTCGTTATGACCACGATTTTTCTCGTTTTAAATGTTTTGGGACTTGAGGACCGTATGCGACCAAAAGCCAAGCTGCTTTTTGGAGGTGCTGTTGTGGTCGGGCTTGGAAGCGCGATTCTGGTGAACACCCTGATATTGGATGTGTCCTTAGGACGGTTTGATCTCACGGAAAATAAAATCTATACCGTGTCTTCATCGACAAAGTCCATTTTAGAAAAATTGAAAGCTCCTGTTACCGTTAAATTCTATGTGTCTCCGAGAGCAAAGATGCCGACGGCTTTCAAAACTCTCGAGCAGGACGTTGTTGATAAACTGGATGAACTCAAAGTCGTATCAAAGGGGAAACTGAAATTCAAGACATATTATTTGGAATCCGCGAATGTTCAGCGCCCTGCATCCCAAGGAGAACAGACAGAAACAGCCTCTTTTGAAATGCAGCTACTTGAAAAAGGAATCAATCCGTTCCAAGTGCAGAGTATCGAAGAGGACGAAATAGGAATTAAGCTGATTTATTCCGCGCTTTCTATTGCGTACAAGGAAAAGCCAGAACAGATTATCGCACGTGTAGTTCCGCAAACATTGGACAATTTTGAGTATGAGCTTGTATCCCGCATTTACCGGATGACCTTGGAGCGTGTTCCTAAAGTTGTTCTCATTGCTCCGTTTGAAGAGCAACAGCTTGATCCGCAAATGAAAGCCCTTTTGGCCCAGTTGGGGCAGGCGGTTCCGGCAGGACAATATATCAAGGATGATTTTAGTGTTTTGGAAGCCGCTCTACGTTATGAAGAATATGATTATGCCCGGGTGCGTCTGACAAAGGATGACCCTATTCCTGCGGGTACGGACACGCTTGTGATTGTGTCGCCGATTGATTTCAATGAACGTCAGCGTTATGAAATTAGCCGGTTTCTCGCGTCAGGCGGCAATGTGTTTTTAGCCGCTCAAAGATACGTTTATGAATACAACCCGTCCGGGGGCCGTGGAATTTCGATTGTGCCGCGGGAAATCGAAATCGGCGTGAATGAATTGTTAGAGGAATATGGACTTGGCCTTTCAGATCAACTTCTTTTTGATGAAAACTCGGAAGTGATTAACATCTCCGGAGCTGCGCGTTTAGGGCCGTTTGCCGTTTCAATTCCGGTTCAGGTGCCCGTGCAGATTTCTATTCTTGATGAATTTGTCAATAAGGATGTCTCGGTAACGAACGTGGTTTCAAGTTTGTTTTATCTTTGGGGATCTTCCATTGATCTTAATGACGAAAAAATCAAGGGCCTGAATCTCTCGGCAAAAACACTTTTTACGTCCAGTAAGTCTAGTTGGAAGGCGAATTTTCTTAACCGGCCGCTTATGCAGAGCGATCTGGATATGAAAACGGGAGATGAACAGGGGCCGTTTGTTCTGTCTTGTATGGTCGAGGGCCAGTTTCCGGATGTGTATCAGGATCAAGATGTCCCTCCTTGGCCTCAAGACGAAAAACCGGATTTAACGGACGATGAAAGCTTTGAGTCGATCACGGAAGAAAAAAATCCTATCGAACTCAATCCCGGAAAATTGATTGTAGTAGGTTGCTCAAAAATGTTTGAAGAAAATTTTATCAAATCCAAAGATATGCTCGCGTTTTTTATGAATAGCATTGATGCCATCACTTTGGGCGGAGAACTCATCAATATTCGAGGACACAAAACGCAGGAGAGAAGAATCAAAAAGGTTGATAAAGCGCAAAAGCTCTGGTACAGGTTTTTGACTATTCTTCTTGTTCCTGTTGTTGTTGCCGTGTGTGGTCTCTTACGTGTTCTTCGGCGAAGGAAGGAAAAAAAGATTTATTTATCCAATCTTGCAGAATTTTCGGGAAGTCCAACATGAAATCTAAACATTTGATCATCTTGACGGTGTTGTTTGCGGGTCTTCTCGTTATGGTATTTGCCAAAAAGGGCATGGAACCGGAGAGACTCGCTTTTGAAGAGAAAACGGATATTATTAAAGAACAATTATCTTTGGGCGTATTAACAGCCATTTCAATTTCCATGCGGGACACAAGCATAACGTCTGAAGAAGGGACGGAAAAAACACTTCGTTTCCTTAAAAAAGATGACTCCTGGATCGCCGAAGGGTATTACGGACTGCCTGTCATAGATTCAAAATTAACCACTCTCATAGCCCTGATAGATCAGCTAGAAGGAGAGCTCCGATCAAGCGCTTCAGTTGTTTTTGATGATTATGGAATTACAGACGAGGCAGGTATTCATATTGAGTTAGGTTGGCTTACCGGCAGCCCAAAGCATCTCATTGTCGGAACAAAGAGAGTGGGATGGAAGGGAAATTTTGTGCGCTTCGCGGGATCCGAAGACGTGTATTATGTCGACAGCAATCTTCTTTTACCGTTGGGTTTCTATGGCTCCGTTGAGGTGGGAAACCTCAATTACGACCTCTGGGTGGACAAGAAAGTTCTTTCGATCAACACAAAAAATATTTTGAGTGTATCGTATGTAGACAAAAATCTCAAAAATCGTTTAAATATTATAAGTGAGAAAGTTGACGGCCGCCGTAAATGGGGCTTCAAAAATTCTTACTCTCTTTCAATAGATGCGACCAAAGTAAAGAACTATATTGAAAAAATCGCAAATTTGAGAGCGCTTAAAATTGTCGCTCTTGAAGAAATTGATAGTGGTGATTCTAAGGATATTTTAACGTTGAGCATGGACAATAATGAGGATCTAACGCTAGTCATCGGAGGTGTTGATAAGGAGAGCGGAGGCCAATTTGTTGAGGTGTCGGGAATATCGTGCGCGTTTGTTGTTGCCAAATCAACTTTAGAGGCTCTTTTCGTTCAGGACGGAACGTTTTTTATCGATAATCCTTTGGGTGTAAATGTCGATGATATCGAAGGCTTTCTTATTGAAGATTTAGAGCAAAGGAAAAAACTCGAATTGAGAAAATTCGAAAAAACTCTTGATCGTCCCGATACGGCTGAAGAGCCCCCGCCGGTTATGGCTTGGATGATCAATGAGAAAAAAGAAATTTCAGATGTTCTTCCGGAGGCACTCATCAACGCTTTCAAAAATATCAAATTGCAGGCAGGTACTGACGTGAATCATGAAGAGAAGCCCGTGTTTAAGATTTCCCTTGTCAAGAAAGAAGAAACAGTAACATTCATTATCGGTCCCAAAACCGATGACAGCGCTCCATTCTATTCTTTTCGTATTATGCCGCGGGGAGAAAATTATTTGGCCGACGAGGGATTTGTCTCGAGTATACGCATCGCCATTCAGCAAATGATTACTGAGTCCAAGCGGGAATCCAAAAATAAGTCATGATCAGAAGCTCCTCGTTATTTTAGGTTTTCTGAAGGCTTGCTTTCATGGCCTGAAGAACATCCGTAAAACTTTTGTGACATTTTGTGTAAAACTCTTGAGACATCAAATTTTCACGCCACTTCGTTAAGTTTTGATATCCGGATAAATTGACGTCTCCCGCTTCAGCCGGATCCAGAATCGACAAGAGATTGATATCCGCTAGTGACATTTTTTCTCCTGTCAGAAATTTATTTTTGCTTAATTGCGTCTCTACAATCGGAAGAAACCGATCAAGAAAAGCTAATCCGTCTTTAAGAGATTGCGTATCCACAGGGGCATTAATGATGGGTGCAAGCACACGATTGAACGTCACACGAGTCATGGCCGTACCGATGTGAAAAGATCCAAAATCAATCCACTGATCTTCGAGGGCTATGGCCTTTAATTCTGACGGATACAAATCCGAATTGTTTTTTGCAATGAGATATTTAGCAATGGCTGTACTTTCAAAGAGAATAAAGCCATCGTCATCTATGACCGGAATTTTTCCCGCCGGATGCATTTTGAGATAACTTTCTGTTTGAGTTTCTCCGGCCATAATATTGACACGGACAAACTCGTACGAAAGCCCAAGGGCATTGGCTACAAAACGAACTTTGTTAACGGGTGAGGATAAATCAATTCCGTAAATCTTTAACATGACGAACTCCTTGTATCAGTGTGGCATTGTGAATTTCGACTTCCAGTGAGACAGTGTACTCTATAGCCCAACTTGAGAGCAAGAGTCTTTTTCAGATCAAATTTTCCGGAAAAAAGGCCAAAATACGTGAGGTTTGCCTAAAACATGGTGAATGTATTGAGAAAGTCCGAGATGAAGGCCAGGGGCGAAGTCAATATAATTACTTTATTATCAGTGTATTACATCTATAAAATTGCTATGGACGTATTCCCTTCTCCTTTTTTGAGTTTTCCTTGTTTTTCTAATTTCTCCCCGCTATGATATTCAATAAAATGAGATCAACGAGCGGGGACCTGTTCTGGTTACAAAACTTAACTACCAAAAAACAAATCTAATTTCTATTGATTTAGGGTCTACAGTCATCAAGGCGGCAAGAATTTATGATGACGCCTCCATTGACGTTGTCAAAAAGGAGAAAGCGCCTGACTTAGATCATAATGAATTGATGTGTGAAGGCAGTATTTTAGAGTACGAAACGATTGTCACCGATCTTCTAAAGAGCCTCATTCAAGAGTCATTGCCTCAGCCTTCCGTTTGTTTGGCCTCACAACGATCCACGTTTGTTTTATGGGACTCTCGTACGGGACAAGCTCTTACCCCGATGATCTCCTGGCAGGACCGAAGAGCGCATTCCTGGTGTGAACAAAACAAAGATTTGTCGGATCGCATTGGTTACATTACCGGCCTTTTGCTTTCCCCCCATTATGTTGGGCCGAAACTAGCCGTTTTGTTTGCCGAAGATGCCGCACTGAAAAGGTGTGCCGAGAAGGGAGATTGCCTCTTAGGAACATTGGACACATATTTGATCTGGAAATGGACGAAGGGAAATGTTCACGAGACGGATTTGACGATGGCCGCACGCACGTGTCTGGTTGATATTCGTACATGTTCATGGAGCGCGGAATTGTGTAAATTGTTCGGGGTGCCGGAAAAGATTTTGCCGTCCATTCAACCGAGTCGTAAAAACCATTCTCTCGCATTTGGCGCCACATTGAAAGCGTCTCTCTCAGATCAAGCCGCGAATCTTTTGTGTTTTAGGGAAATGTTTCCTGATGTCATCTCGATCAATCTGGGAACAGGCGGTTTTGTCATCAAACCCGAGCGGGATCAAAATCGTAGGATTGCCGGGTATCTCATGGGCCCTGTGTCGGAAAAATGGTATGCTCTCGAAGGAACGATGAACGGAATCGCAAAAACGTTATCAACGTGTCCGCATGAGACCATTCCATTAGCAGCCACGGACCCTCAGCCGGAAGGGTTTTGTCTGCCGGATTCCACGGGAATCGGGGCTCCCCATTGGCGCGCCGATGTAAATATGAGTCTTTCCATCGAAGAAGACAGGGTCTCGAGGGAAAACGTACGACGAATTATTTTAGAAGGGATTCTTTTTCGGATTTATGAAATCTATCAGGACCTAACTGAGACGAATTCCCCGGACACGCGTGTGTTTTTCTCGGGAGGCCTTTCTGGCGAGCCGATGTTGGCTGGGGGTTTGGCCGAATTGCTGGGCCGCCCGATTTTTGTTGTCGCAGAAAAAGAAACAACTCTCTTAGGGGCAGCTCATCAAATGTTTTCGACAAAAAAATGGGGACTTCCAAAACACCGGACGATTGAACCTGCATTAAAGAATTGTTATTTAAAACAAAAGTATCCCCAATGGAAAAACTGGGTTGAGAAAATCCTTCATGCTTAGAGTATAATATGAATCACTTATGAAGAAACTAAGCCCGAATATGAAAATGCCTTGGATCGTAGCTCACCGCGGGGCCTCTGAAAAATATCCGGAAAACAGTATGATTTCATTCCGGCAAGCGGTGAGAGAGAGCGCGGACGGTATTGAGCTCGATGTTCAATGGAGCAGGGATTTCACGCCCGTTGTATTTCATGATCGGACATTAAAAATAATCGGCCAAAAAAAACAAGAAATCTCCCATCTTACGTACGCGGATATTCAAAAACACATCTCAGATCCTGGCATTCCGGACTTAGGATGCGTTCTCAAGGCCCTAGGATCAAAAACGCATTGGCTGATAGAGCTAAAATCCTATTCTCTTTTAACAAAAAAACAAAAAGAGAAAGCGCTGCGGAACATTAAAACGCTGATGAATCGATATAACCTCAATCAAAAAGCGTTCATATTAAGTTTTGATAGGGAACTCCTGGAATTAGGGGCCTCGCTTTTCCCCAGAACACGTTTTGTGCTTAACATGAACCGCCCCTATCCGGCCAACAAACGGACAGAGAGTATATTAAAAAAATTCTATGCGG
>JADFSZ010000066.1 GCA_022560555.1 PVC group bacterium | reverse complement strand
CAAATAGTCAATTACCATGATAACCTCTATATAGTCAACAATATTATATAAAATTTTTATTTATATAAGCGTAATGCACCAAAATACTTACAATAAAATACATTCGCCCTTGAAGATATTCTAGGAAGAGCCCGCTTAGACGATATCTGTGACGCGAAGAACCTCAGAAATGGATGTTATACCTTTTGTAACTTTTTGAAGACCCGATTCACGTAATGTGATCATACCGTTCTCGGCCGCGATTTTTTTCAAATTGACAGCGGATTGTTTTTGGGCGATCGCCGACCTCATCGGATCATTGATCATCAACAATTCAAATATACCGGTTCGTCCCATAAATCCGCTTTGACGACAATTCGCGCATCCATTTTCTTCAAATATTTTTTGATCACTATCCGCTTTTTTGGTAAATCCCACATCTTTTAATAAACTCACAGAACCTTGAAAAACTTTTTTACAATCCGGACAAAGGACGCGAACCAAACGCTGAGCCAGAATTCCTATCATGGCCGATGAAACCAAGAATGGTTCAACCCCCATGTCAATCAAACGTGCGGCCGCGGACGGCGCGTCATTCGTGTGCAAAGTAGAAAAAACAAGATGCCCTGTGAGGGCGGCATGCATGGCAATATCCGCCGTTTCTTTATCACGGATTTCTCCGATCATGATAATATCCGGGTCTTGCCTGACCATCGACCTTAAACCCGATGCAAACGTCAAACCGGCTTTAACGTTTACTTGAGATTGCCGAACACGATCCATTTCATATTCGACAGGATCCTCCAAGGTCATAATATTTTTTTCTTCACTATTGATTTTCTCGAGGGCCGCGTAAAGCGTGCTGGTTTTCCCGCTTCCCGTCGGACCGGTCACTAAAATCATTCCATAAGGCCGCTTTATTAATTTATTAAAATCATCTAAAATTACTCCGTCAAATCCTAATTGCTCCGGCGTCAGAACTCCGCTCGAGTGATCTAATATTCTCATGACAAGACTTTCCCCGTACAATGTCGGAAAGGTCGATACACGCAAATCAATATCCTTTCCGGACACCTTCACCTTTACCCGGCCGTCTTGGGGTAAGCGTTTTTCGGCAATATCCAGATTCGACATAATTTTAATCCGGGAAATAATCGCAGCTTGTTCTGTTAATGAAATTTTAGATGCTTCTCTTAAAATACCGTCTATCCGATAACGGCAATTGAGAATATTTTTTCGTGGTTCTAAATGAATATCCGATGCTTTCATTCTAACGGCTTTTTCAATCATTTGGTCCACTGTTTTAATGACAGGAGCTAAATTGGCCGCTTCTTCCAGAGAATCAAAGTTTTCCGTCAAAGAAGTCGGAGGCGGGGAATTGATGAGGTTTTGCGTAGAATTTTTTTCAGTCTGATAGTTAGATTGGATGGCTTTCCGGATCATTGAAACGCTTCCGAATACCGGTTTGATCCGTTGTCCCGAGACGGTTTCTAATTCATCAACAGCGATCACATCCAGAGGATTGGCCATCGCGACCGTTAAGTTATCCCGCATGATATAAAGCGGAATAGCATTTAATCTCTGGCAAACATCCTGGTTCAAAAAATTAAGCGCCTCAGGGTCTACTGTCATTTGGCTCACATCGACATACGCGAACCCTAATTGTGTGCTCAAAGCTCTGGCTATCGTCACATCGTCGGAGACGCCCTTGCTAACAAGAATTTCTCCTAAAAAGACTCCCGTCCTTTCCTGCTCGGCTAAAGCATCTTCCAACTGGGCTTGCGTCAGCAATCCCTGATCAACTAAAATCTCACCTAATTTTTGATAATCTGACTGCTCCATATTCGGTTCCCGCCTTTTATTGAATATTCTCAACGACTTCCCAATGGAAATCCTCCACAAGAGTCACCAAGGTCACGAGCGGCTTCATTTCATCCTCTTGACCATATTGAAAACCCTCTGTCTGATAACGTTCCAATTCCAGCTTGGTAACGGAATACACGTGGACACGAACTTCCAGCGGATCCGTCCCTTCGAAAATCTCCCGTACTATTCGCCATTTTGTATTATTAATCTCCAATGGCTCCTTATCTTGAGACGGGTAAATCAGATCTCCCATTTCCGTAAGCTCTTTTTTAGTAACATTTAAGTTTTTCATACGTTCCATCCCCCACTTGCCGAGATTCAAAGCCGTTATTAAATCCCTTGTAGAAGTTGATGACGATACGGAAAAGGAAAACATCTGCATCACGGGAATAAACAAAATTCCGATGATAGCAAGTGTGATCAAGATCTCGATAAACGTAAATCCATCCGAGGACATTCGCGGATGTCTGCGCCGATCTACATGAGCAACAGAGAAATATTCGATTTTTGTAAATTCACTTGATAGTTTTTTCTTAATCATATTCTTTATCATAATATTTTTTATTTTGGCAACGCATTTTGTCTCGTGTCATTCGCGCTAGAGCGTTTTAAATTGGAGCTGTAATTTCTTTTGCACGCCATTCACTTCTCCAATGCTGGTGATTATGGATTGCGCGTAATCAATCTCAACGGTATATGACCCGCTTCCGAGAATCATCGGACCCAATGCCTCTTCGCCATACCCAAGCGATTGTGCTTGTGTTCTCATCTGAAATATCGCATAAGAAATTCCTGCTTCCGCTAAATAAAAAGCCTTGGCTTCATCAATGCGCGTCTGAGCCGAAAAGTTTACCGAGTAATAAAAAAGCATCAAACTAGCTCCGATAAACGCGATCGTTAAGAGCAAAATGACCGTCGTGATCATCACGATTCCTTTTTGATTTTTGTCATATCTATTCATTAGTGATTCACCATTCCGACGGGATATCCCCTTCGGCCTTATCCCATTTCGAACCCAGAGGCTCATCCCAGTCCACAATCACACGGGCTTTATCAGAAAAATACACCCATCCTCCGTCTCCGGAAATACGATCATTAGACGTCATATTTTCTACATCAGCCATCCCTTCTGTTGCCGATACAAATTCCAAAGGAATATAATCTAAATAGGCTTTTTCCACACCCATATCCATATACGTTACTTCTGTGAGTTCTTCCAATCGCTCGGGATAACGTCCCTCTTTTGCCCGGAAAATACTGACTCGGGTCTGAAGTGTGCTCAAATTGGTTTTGGTGGCCGACAAACGAGCCTCCGTGTCAAATCCGATAAAGTTGGGTACAATCGTTGCGGCCAATATCGCGATAATACTTATCACAATAAGAAGCTCGAGAAGGGTAAAGGCACGAATCACGGATATACGCGGATCTTTACGCGTAAAAACCTTTCGATGAACGCGGATGGCTGCGCGAATAAAATCAAAACGTAAAACTTTGATTCCATGATCTTCACTATGTGATTTAAAGCGTTTCATGTATCCTCCTTTTTAGTTTTTACCTGCGCTAAATCCGTGATTACCCTCTGAACACACTAATAAGATTAAATATCGGCAATAACACCGATAACGCGATAAATGCGACAATAAGACCCATCACAAGAAGCATAAACGGCTCTAAAAGAGTCGTTAGGTTTTTAACGGTATTCTCAATCTCCGGCTCATAAAATTCCGCGACCTCATTTAGCATAACATCTAAATTCCCCGATTTTTCACCGGTCGCGATCATAGAAATCACAATCGGAGGGAATAATCCGCTTACGGCAAACGGATCCGCTAAAGAATGTCCTTCTCCGATACTAATTCGAACATTTTGAATGGCTCGTCTTAAAATTACATTGGATATTGTTTTTTCAACAACAACCAAAGCCTGTAAGATCGGGATGCCTGATGAAAGCAAAGATGATAAAATCCTCGAGAAGCGCGTGATTTGGATTTTATTATACAGGGGCCCAAATATGGGAAACTTAAGCCATATTTTATGCACGCGGAATTTACCTTTATCAGTTTTTATATAAGCTCTGAACCAAAAAACAATCGCCGTTATAGCTAATGAAATCGGAAACCATAATTTTCGTCCGATCCAACTGATTCCCATCACAATTTGTGTCGGCAATGGCAAGGCTGTTTCTGACGCGCGAAAAACCGAAACAAATTTTGGCAAAACCCCAATCATCAAAAAATTGACAACGATAAACGCGATCGAGACCAATACTATGGGATAAATCATGGCCGACTGAATACGACTGGACATTTCCATCTCCTGTGTGCCTAAAGACGCCAAACGGTCCAGGACTTTATCCAACATGCCGCCGGTTTCTCCCACTTGCACCATACTGACAAACAGTTCTGAAAACACAGCAGGATAGGCTTCAAGGGCTTCCGAAAAACTTTTTCCGCTTTGAACCGTTTGCTGAATCTCCTCTAATATTTGTTTGAACTTGTGATTGGCCGTTTGATCACAAATGGTCGTCAAAGCCGGCAACAAAGCTGTCCCTGTCCGTAAAAGTGTGGCAAGCTGCCGGGTAAAAACGATGACTTCACGTCTGCTCAGCTTTTTGAACCGATCGAAAAAGGAAACTCCTCCTTTGGAAGCAGTGCGGACTTTTTGGCTGATCATGACGACACTGTAACCCATTCTGTCCAAGCTCCCGATGACACTTTCTTCATCAGGGCCCGTAAGGACCCCCTTCATGAGGGCCCCTTGTCTGTCACGCGCTTTATAAATAAATTCCGGCATAAGTATCTCTTATTCCTTTCACCAAATTATATTGAAGTCAGCTGAATGATGGGTTTTTCCACGGTTTTTTTGTCTTTTTTGATCATTCTGGGTATTTGCGAGCTTTTTTTAATTTTAATTTCACATTCATCGATCAAACGCCGGGCTTCCTTTATATAAAACGGATCGATTATTTCTCTGATTACAATGACTTTTGTAAACTCCAATACCGCGGATCCGTAAAATCCCCGATGATAATACTCCTTGCCGACCCGTATATAATCCACGGCTTTTTCATTGGAAGACCTTTCTTCGACTTTATACAGCGGGAATTCAGCCTTCGCGTCTTCTCTCCTTATATCTTCGGCTAACATTTCTCGAATTTTGTTTCCGGAGAGAAATTTTTTCTTTTGACTACGACTTTTTCTTAAATATTTCTTTGCTTCTCTTTTATATTCCCGTCTCACGTTCCGCTCCATATCAAGCAAAAGATGAAATTCCATGATTGCCAATTCGAACTGGTCGTTAAAATAATATTTTTTCCCTTCATTTAAATGTGATAAAGCTTTTTTTCTTAGGGAAGCTTTTTGATCCAAAGCTCTCCCCTTTTTATCGATATCCAAAAATGCTTTCTTCGCTTCATCGGAAAAAACCGAATCCGGATAGTCTGAAATAAGTAAAGACAAGTAATGTTTCGCGCCTTTAAAGTCATTCGAAAATTTGTATTTTATGAGCGCGGCCTTATACAGAGCTTCGGGGGCACGAGCACTATCCGGATATTCGTAGTACACATTGAGATAAAGATTCAGAGCCTGCTCTTTTCGAAACAGTTCCCCTTTTTGCGCACTTTCTACTCCTTTGCCATTATTTAAGAGATCGGCTTTTCGGAGTGTTTCTTCAACAATCTGCAGTTCGCTTATTTTACTAATGTTCACATAGGACTCCGTCTTTTCTCTGTCTATGTCATCTTGGCGAGCCCTCTGCTCTGGGGTTAAAAGAATTGTGGGAGTTATAAAAACAGAAAGTTCTTTTTGTTCCTGATTTTTCTCCTTCCGTGAAAACAAATGACCTATCACAGGGAGATCTCCAAAAAACGGAATCTTCTCGACGCTTTGATCATCTGTCTGTTTAATCAATCCTCCCAAAACAAATGTTTCACCATCCTTGACACGAACAATCGTATCGGCTTCACGCGTGGTCACGCGCGGACCGGCATCTAAAGATTCTGCTAAGGAGGACACCTCCGGATGGATTTTCATGGTAATGTATCCGTCATTATTAATTTGCGGCGTTACACGCAGCGTCGTCCCGATGTCAACAAACTTCGTAGTTTCCGTTGTCCCTGTCGCAGTTTGCGTGCGCTCTTTAAATGGGAATCGCTCCCCGATAATAATTCGCGCTTCTTGACCGTTCAGGACCGTAATCGATGGAGCAGCTAAAATTTTTGCCTTTCCTTTTTTGACAAGCGCGTCCAGTGTTGCGGATACAGTAAGCCAGCTTAGACTCAATTCGTTCAATTTCACCTGCCCTCCCGTTAAACTGGAGGATTGCTCAGGCAGAGAAACTCCAAAATTTATCTTTTCCGCGGTTGTAGCCCTTCGTCCGAATATCCCATGGCCCGGTGAGTATTCGATATTCCAGGTGGCCCCAAAAGCATCCAATGCCGTTGAAGTAATATCCACGATTTTGGCTTCGATAAGGACCTGTTTGGGCGCAATATCGATTTTTTCAAGCAAGTTTTTAACACGATCAAGATACTTCTGCGAATCCGTTACAATCAGACTATTGGCCAATTCATTGATTTGCATATCACCCTTGTCCGAGATCACCCGACGAAGGGACTGATAAGCCGCCCCGGCCGAGATATAATTCAGAAACACGACTTCGCTCACCAGCTCATCATCCTCATCCTCATCGTCATCTCGTACATAAATGATGTCATCTCTGATTCTATACGACAAATCGTTCGAACTCACGATCGCGTCCAGAGCCTTTTCGATCGTGACGTTTTTTAGAGTTAAATTCACCCGTCCTTTCACACCCGCGTTTGTTACGATATTTAGATCATATGTCCAAACAAGCGAGCGAATCACATTCAAAATGTCTACATCTTTATAATCGAGACTGATCTTCATCTCCATCTTTTCAGAAAGAGTCATGTCCTGGATGAGTTCTTGATCAATCCCTTGGGCCTCTTCAGCTTGCATTTGCGCGGGTATCCCGCATACAAAACATATGAGTCCCATTAAACAAAGTTTTTGCCATAACGGCGGTTCCCCCAATCGAATGTTTAGTCGTTTTTTCATCATACACCTCATTATTTGTTTTTTAATGATTGACCCACAATTCGAATTCATTATCTCCATCATTCAAAAGAACAAGTCCCGGCTGAATATCTTTAACAGTAAACGATCCTATCTTGGATCCGATTCGGACAATATCATCATTGATAATCGCCGTAGGAATTCGGGACGAAAACGTAATACCCGCAAGATTTAATTCAATATCAGGCACGTTTTGTTCGCCTACTCTTTTCTTTAAGCGAAAAATCTTGTCGTTCGGTTGCCATGGAGCTGTTGTCAATTGAGCCCGAAGCGATTCCGTGGATACCCCTTTACCCAGCAAACACGAAAATACAATTCTGACAGGCAGTCCGTCGTATTCTGATTTCGGATCCTGTTTATCTATTTCTAACTCACGGATTTTTAAAAAAGGAGAAATGGTTTCAAGATTCTGAATATAGCGCACAATTTGTCCGTATTCCGTATTACAGCGAAATTCGATAAAAAATTGTGAAAGCTCTTCTGTAGTGTCCATCTTACGCTTCAGAGACACAAAATCCATATCCTTCGTTAATCGTGTCATTTCATTGATCACCTGTGTAACGTTATTGTTACGGGGAAGCAGCCGGGAAATCTTTCGAATGTCTTGAAGAATGTTTTCACACTCTGCCTCAAGAATATAGACTTTCCGGGTGTCATCTCCTCTGTTGTCTTTCATGGACATTAATTCGCTCAGTCGTGATTGGTTTTTTTTCAACTGAGATTTTTGAAACCGTATCTTTTTTTCCATCGGGCTATACACGCTTTTATAATACAGACTTCCCGTTATGGCGATAACAAGAAAAACGATCAGAATCTGCTCCCGTTTTTTTAAGCGATTAAAGGTCTTCGCGATTTTTTGTATTTCGTTCATATTAGAGCCTGACTTTCACGATAATTTCAAAAATATAATTGTTTGTTTCCGGCTCATGCCGGGAATATTCATATTCAGCGGATTCAAAACTCCCTAAAGATTTGATCGAGCTGATGAGATCCCCCACACTTTCTAATTGATCCGTTTCCCCTGTCAGCATCATACGAATACCTTCATATTTCAATTTTGTCAGCCTAATATTGTCGGGAACAACAAGGCTCAAATCATTTAATGCTTTAGAAAAATCTTTTGGTTCCCGAAACGCGCTTTTCAAAAAGTCTCTTCTAGCCCGGAGCATTTCTCTTCGGTTGATGAGTTCGGCTTCTTTTTGATCCGCTTTCATTTGGTGCGATTGTTCTTTGCCGAGAATCATTTTGGATCTTTTAACATCAAGAGATACTCCCTTCGTTTTCGTCTGATAATGCCGGAGAAGACCAGCGTTATAAACTGTGAGAGATATCATAATAATGACCATTGCTGCGAAGGCTAAAACCGGGGCTTTCATCATCGTCTGAAAAACTTCCTGGCGGCGGGTTAATTCTTTTTTTGGGATAAAATTTACACGACTTTGATCCTTAGTTTTTTGCCCGAGAGCTAACCCCGCGCAGACAGCAAAACCTGATTGGATACTGGGAAAATCCAAATTTTGACTTTGCATGATGGCCGCCAAACTGAACATGCGAAAGGGATCCACACGCTCTACAGGAACTCCGAACCGTTCACTTAAAAACTGATCTAAATAAAGAAGATTCACCCCTCCGCCGGAAAGAAGAACGCGATCAAACTTAGTGATTTGTGATTGAGACACTTGATAAGAAAAATATTTGAAGGTATGTTCAATATCGATAACCAGATTTTCCAGAAGCGAATTAATACCATAGTAAACGAGAGCTGATGGATCCCGGCCGGGGGTTGGGAGAGCAGATGTGTTCTTTTGCTTCACATGTGTTGTCCAAAATATGAGCCCGTGACGGCATTTTATTTCT